>CAYVEU010000048.1:0-12781 GCA_964450015.1 uncultured Christensenella sp.
CCAGCGTCAGTACGAATAACAGACAGGTATTCCCGAAGCCGGTGAGTAGTTTAAGCGTAACCGTCCAAAAACTCATTTTAATTTATTAAGCGGCAAAGTCGGTATCGAGCAAGTGCGCGATATTGTACTTTTCGGCAATGGTTTTTAACGTTCCGTCTTTCGCAAGCTTAATCATAGCGGCATTAACTTTTTCCTTTAAGTCACTGCCCTTTCTAAATCCGATAGCGTATTTCTCGACATCGCATTGGATAGATTCCACTATCGTAAGCGTGCTGTAATCGCCTTTTCCTACAACGCTTTGCGCCAAAGTCTTATCCATAACTACGAAATCGACCGAGCCGGAAAGCAAATCAATCAAAGTAGACTGTTGGCTGTCCTTTCTTACGGTGATATTCGCCCCGGCGTCTTCAGCGAAAGAATCGCCCGCCGAACCGGTCTCAACGCCCGCCTTCTTACCCGCAAGACTTTCCGCATCCGTGAAATTGTCGACGTTTGCTTTCTTAGTAACGACGCATTGTTCGTTGGACATATAGTAATAAGAAAGGTCGACTTTGTCGCTTCTTTGTACGCCGTCGGAATCTGCGCAATTTGCGGTAAAGCCGTTCCAGATGCAGTCGATAGAACCGCCGTTAAGCTCGTTATACTTTTGTCCCCATTCGATAATTTGGAATTTAACTTCTACTCCGAGTTCTTTGGCGACCGCCTGAGCAAACTCCGTATCGAAACCTACCCAATTTTCATTATCATCTTTCCAATTCATAGGTTTTGCTATCGTAACGCCGCAAACGAAATAACCGTTCTTTTCCATCTTCTGAACGTCGGACTTTTGCGCGCAAGCTACGCAAGAAACTATGCAAGCTACGCAAAGCGCAACTGCCAAGACCGTAATCAACACTTTCTTCATTTTTAAATTCTCCTTTGCTTTAATGCTTTAATTTGATAAAGCAATACTATTGTACTTTACCCAATTAAAGTTGTAAAGCGTTTTGCGGTAGATTTTAAAAATAATTTTCACTATATTAAATAAGGATTATAAGAAAAGAGTATCGCCCTTGTCGGGCGACCTCTTTTAAGATAATTGCCACGCTGTGGCAACTCGCCTTGCGGGCAAAGAAAAGAGAATCGCCATCACGGGCAATTCTCTAAATTAAAGCAACGATTGGTTCGGCGAAGCACTACTTTTCAAAACGCTAAAATGACACTTTTGGCGTTTTGCCATTGCGGGGTGCGGGTGATTTATCCCCGCAAAGCCTATATATGCGACCTAGTTCAATTTTCATATATAGAAAAGAAACGCGGACTGCGTTCCTTCCTAACAAGTCGGACTCGCGCGGAAACAAAATTTATCCGTACAAAGCGTCAGCGACTACGGGAAATTTCCGCGCGACGATTGGTCCGAAGCCTTGCGCATTACGGATGTTCCGGCACTCCGTACGTTTCTATATCGTAATACCTTGTCCGTCCTACGGGCGCGGGATAAATCGTTTCGTGAGTGACTATCTCCGATGCGGGAACGTAAACTTGCATAATCGCCGCCGCGTCGCTTTGGAATACCGCGGCAGGAGTCGCGTTAGCGTAGAACGTACCTTTGTCAGTCGCTACGTTAGCTTTACTTACGCCTTTGGACGGCATAATGACCGTAGTCAATCTCGAACAGCCGCCGAACAAGTTGTTGCTCACCTGCACGAGCGTCGTAGGCAAATATATCCAACTCAAATTTTGACAAAGCTCAAACGCGCCGTCGTATAGGGTATCCCTGTAATCTTGCGTTTTATCGCCGTTTTTATCGGTCTTTTCATATTCGTATTTATACTGCCTGATATTTTCCCGTTTGCCCTGATACGCGTTGGTTATGGGCGACGTGTGCAAATCCACCCACCTTAGCGACTTGCAACCGCGGAACGCGTTGTATCCGATAACTTTTAACGAAGTACCGCCCTCGAATTTGGTTATCGCCGTGGCTAAGAACGCGTTGTCGCCGACGTATTCGAGCGTGTTGACGTCCTCGAAAACCACGTCTTCCAACTGCGTACAGTCGCGGAGCGCGTCATGTTCTATTCTTACTATATTGCTCGGTATAGTCAGCCTTACGACGCTCGTAGGTAAGGCGTACATTCCCAATTCTATAACGGGGTTGTTGCCTATCGCAAGTCCCGCCGCACTGGTCGGAAGCACTATATCCGTACTGCGGTCGGACCAGTAGATTATGCTAAGCCCTATAACTCTACCCGAGTTTGCGTCGTACAGTTCCTGAAACGCTATATCGGTAAATCTGCCGTCGGCGTATTCGAAATCTCTCATAATGTTTTCAAGCGAATGGACGAATACGACGTTTTCGAACTGACTGGGACCCGCTAACGTCCGCTGAACCTCGCCGGTTTCGCTGTCAAAGACGTACGTCGCCTTGCCCTCTTTTAAAATTTGCTTAAACGCCTCGGTAACCGTGCCGTTGCAGAATACGCGGGTAGGAATGGAATACGTCCCCGAATCGCCCTCACCCTCGACGTTTTGGAACGTGCCGTACATAAGATCGGCGTATTTGTGCGTCGCGGAAATGACTTCGTCGCCGTATTCGCCGTCTCTGCTAAATCCTCTCGGCAAGTTGCTTTTATCGAAAATGTTGGGAAACTCTATACTCTTTAAACGGCTGCACCCGCGGAAAGGTCCGTTGCCGAATTGCCTGAACACGTCGGATATTATCTCAACGCGGTCTATTTTAGTCATATTGCCGAAACAGTTGGCGTGCAACGTCTCCAACCTGCTGCCTGTCGCAAACGTAAGCTGCAACACGCTGTCGCAATTGTAGAATGCCGCTCTGCCGATTTCTTTTACCGTAGCGGGTATCTCCAACTCCGTAATTTTTTGCTGGTAATTGAACGCTTCTCTGCCTATAAATTCCAATCCTTCGTTCAACTTCAAATTCTGCAAGCACACCGCAGAATAGTAGTTGCCCGCGTCAAACGCCTTGTCGGGAATAATATTCAACGCGTTGCTTTCGCCCGTGTCGCAGTCGAATGTAAGAGTATCCAACTGCGCGCAATTTGCGAATATCTCGCAACCTATTCTGTTGAGGTCGGAACGTATATCTTTCCAACCGCTGACGCTAACGATATCCTGCCCTTCGGCTATATCTATTTGCGAATCGAATTTGCACCCTGCGTCGAAAACGACCTCTTTAAAGCCCGTTCCCTTAAAGCACATTACGCCGATAAATTTATAAGTCGGTTTGATATGTAAAATGCTCTCGTTGGTACCGCTGTTCATCGTGTTTCTCCAACCCGAATCCCAAAACGCGAAATTGCCGAGATACTCCACCGTCGCCGGCAGCGTAAACGACGCGCTTCCTACGCCCATTGAAACCGTTTGGTTAAACGCGTAGTCACCGATATATTTCAATCTCGAATCTGACGCAAAAGTAACTCTTTCAAGCTTGTTGCAGTTCCTAAACGCCCGATAATTGATAGTTTCGACGTATTTCCCGACCGTGAGCGTCGTCATACCGTTATCGTCTTCGAACGCGCTCGCGCCTACTTCGACGACCGGATACTCTATCGTAGTCACTATCTCTTTTCCCGTAGCTTCGTCTACGGTTATTTTTTCGTCCACTATCGTTTCGCAAACGTCCACCTCGGGGTACATAGCTACCAACTTTTTGGTTATTATGGCGCCGCTTGTGAACGTTACCGACCCTTGTTTTAATACCGTTTCGCCGTTTTCCACAACGTATCCGCTGTAATTGTGAACGAGCGGCTCGTCAAGGTCCACAGTTTTAAATTCGAAAAGCCGACTGAAATGGGCGTATAAAGTTATGTTACTCCAAAAATAGTACTTGTCGGTCGCAAAAACCTGTATGCCTTTGCCGTTGGGCTCGGTGAACCACCCCTCGAAAACCCAACCGCCGTCTTTTGTCGGACGTCCCGTGGGCTCGTCGTATTTGGCGTCCGCAAGTCCGATGGTACTGAGCGACGCTCCGAACGCCACCGTTTGCGGCGAAGCGACCGTATTGACAGGTCGGGTGGTTATTGTACGCTTATCGGCGTTTTGATAGTCCAAAGTAATTTGATACGAAGGAGAGACGACGACGTGGAAAGTCGTGTTCGTATCCTCTCCTACTTTCATACGCTTCGTTTCCGAACCTGTGTTGAAAAATACGTTCTTTACGGTATAGGTAAGTTCGGAGCCGACGTCGGATTTTTGCGTGCTCAATTCTATGATAGTGTTTTGCTTGGTCGACGTCGATTCGAACTGCGACGGCATATACTTGTCGTTGTTTATCGTGACGTAGCTTATCGCGTACCCGCCTTTATTCTCGTACTCCAACGAAACGTAAAACTTATCTTCTGCGACGACCGCCATCGTCTCGTTGTTTTTTTCGACGACGTTGTATTGATACTCGTTGCTTTTCTCGTAGTCGCGAACGGGTTTTATCAGGTTTATAGCTTTGATTATCGGAGTTTCCACCGTGCCCCCTTTCTTGAACAAACCGCACGACGTCAGCGTAAGCATAACGCACGTCACCAAAGCAATTATCACGATCGATACAGCAATTTTCTTTTTCATCGTCTTCTCCTTATATTTTATAGGCGTCTGAATTTACCCGTTTTTCTTTTTCCATATAATAAGCACCACCGCAATGACCAAAGCAAGTCCGCCCGCGCCGCAGCCTATTATAATATATAACGTCGTATTGGATATTTTCGGCTCGTCTTTTTCAACCGTCAATTCTACGTTAAACCACCAGCTTTTTTCCAAATTGACGCTTCCGTTCTTTGCCCTGACTATTACGGATATGCGCGTTTCGTTGCCCTTTATCCGATATTCGCTCGTAAACTCGCCGTTCACCATTAGATTATAATTGTTTTTGAAGTTTTCCGCAAGTGCCAAATATCCGCCGTCTGCCGTGACGTATATGGTACCGCCTTCGAGCCTTGCGCCGGAAAAAGCCAGCATTTCGACGCCAAGCTCCTGTTGTTCTCCCCCGCTTTGCTCAATAAAAGTGATTTTAAACGGAATTTCAAACGCGGTTTCCGTCCCAAGCTTTACCGCAATCTTAACGTCTTCGGTCTTCGTTAAGATAATTTCCGTAACTTCGAAGTCGTCCCTATATAACTTCAAGCCCGTCAGTATGCTCTCGTTAAGTTCGATTGTCACTACTCTATTTATAGACATCGTACCGTTGTTTACGTCGAGCGTCACAATACCCTCGCCAAACTTCAAGTTTGCAAACCCGACTTCGTCGGAAATTATCGTAACTTTGCCTACGACCGTTTCGAAATTACGCGTATCGTCGGGGATGAAGATATAATCGTACAAGTATTCGCCCATCGCAAGCGTGGGGCCCTCTCCGTCGGTTTTAACGAACTCCGTCGTGCCCGCTACTGCGTTTTGCACGTTGCCGTTCGCATACGCGACGTAATTCAAAAGCTCGTCGCCCAAGACTTTATTTTCGGAATACAAGATTTGCAGCGGCTCGACGGAGACCGTCGGCGTAGCTTTCCTGACGTAAACCTTACACGACGTCGAAGTCCTCCTGCCGGTCGGATAAGTTATAACCGCGCTTAGATTGTATTCGCCTGCGTCGCGGAAAGAATTTGTCGGCGTATAAACGACGCTGACACCTTGCATCACGTTTTCTATTTCCACCTTATGTATTTGTCCGTCGTAGGTAAACGTAACGTTTGACAGCCTGTAATCCGGATACGGATTTCTTACTACGGTTATCTCGCCCGTCTTAACGATTTCCGCCGTGTAATCGGCAAACGTCGCCCGTACGGTCAACGGATGCTTCGTTCCTACCGCGGAAACTTCCGTATAGGTCGTTTGATACGCAACGGAAGCGCCGAACAATTCTTCGGGGGACTTGTTTCTGTCTGCCGCTACGAGCCCGCCCATAACCGAGCCTTGTCCCGTAGCCACGCCGAACTCCAAACTTCCCCTGACAAACTGCTCGCCCGCGGGCATTTCCACGTCGCGCACGGTAACGTAGACTATCAATTTGTTTACGGTCACCCGCAACGGTGCCGCGTCGACGATATAGTTTATATCGTCCCTTAATTCCACGCTGTATTCGTAATTACCCGCGTGCAAAAATTCTTTTCCGTCGCCGGAGAGCTTCTTTTCCAAATGCAAATCCGACGCGTTGTCCCACGAAGCGATATTGGTCACGGTAAAGTCGAATCGGTCGCTTTGAGAATATCCCGCGTAAGGTATGCTTATTTCCGAACCGTTGTAATTGCGTCCGTCCACGGACCAGACTATTCCGAGCGAACGTCTTGCAACCACAACTTTGTTTACGGTGTTTTCTTTGAACGTGACCGTAAAATTGCCCGACGTCCGAATAGACGCGTCCGTCAGCATATAACCTTCGGAATTGACGTTTACGGACGGAATAATAAAATCGACTGCGGGTATAAGCGTATCTTCGTCGGCTTGAAAATTCCTTCTCGTCAACGTCATACCGTCGCCGTTTCTTGACACGTAATACGTAGCGTCGCCGATAGCGGCTTCTCCTACCGTACCGTAAATCACTCTCAGCTCGCCGAGCTCTATCGGTATAGCTTGCGGCTTTATTCTCATCCTATACGTCGTCGGCGGCAATGAATAGTTGGGATTGGTTATACGCACGGTAAAGACGTATTCGGTTGCGTTTATTGCGTTTATCGGCGTAACCAACTCCGTGTCCGTCACGCTGTAAACGCTGTATGACAAATCGCCGCCGTCTATTTCGCCGCCGACAACGCCGTCGATTGCTCCTTTCAAGACAGGGACTACCGCCTGTCCGGTGTAAACGTACTCGTATTCGAATTCCGCCGTCACGCTCTTAGGTAAAATCTCCAACGCCGCCCGCGCCGTCGCACCCTCGTAGTTTTCCGTTTCGGCTACCGTAAGTACGAGCGTATACTTATCCGCGTTTACGGCTTCGCCGACCGTCGCGCCCGAAGAATTTTCGCAAGTCAATACGGGCTCTGCCGAAGGCGAATACTCTCCCGAATAGTCGTAATATTCGATTAACGCAAAATTTTCCGAGGCGTAAATTTTTTCGTACGCGCTTTGTTCGAATTGCAAATTAGATTGCTTTTTTCTCACGGTTACTATGCAAACGTATTCCGTTGCTTCGTAGTTTTCCGCCGCCGTGCCCTTGGGAGTGACGACCGCGGTATAAACGTACCTGCCGGCGTTTTTGATTTCTCCCGAATACGCGTTCCCGTCCTTCGTTACCGAACTTGCCACTGCGTAAAGCGAACCGTCGGCAAAGTACGGCAAACTCTTGGTTACCGCAATCCCGTCGTACTCTTTCGACTCGTCGTCGAAATCGGAATTTTGCCCGCTGATATTGTTGTTAAACAAACGGTAAAGCTTAACTTTATTTATCGTATAACTCCCGTCCGCCGTCGTAACGAGGTAATTTTCAAGACTTCCTTCCGCCGTTAACTTGACCGTATATTGCTTTGCCGTCGG
This sequence comes from uncultured Christensenella sp., assembly GCA_964450015.1. Classification (GTDB taxonomy): domain Bacteria; phylum Bacillota; class Clostridia; order Christensenellales; family DTU072; genus CAG-1782. The sequence goes on from CAYVEU010000048.1 coordinate 7,459, forward strand.
TACGCTTTCCGTGACCTCGCTATCGCCGTCGAACAGCTTGCAAACGACCGTCAGCGCGCTTCTTATCTCGCTGGCCTCGCCGTTCTTTACGCCGATAAGCGAATATCCGCCTAAATCAACGCTTTCGCCGTAATTCGAGCTTCCGCCGTTTGCCTTAACGGTAAGCGGCGCGGGGGTAATAATCAAAATCGCCGTCAACGTCACGTCGTTGTAGTTTTTTACCTCGCCGTTGTCCGTCTTTTGCGAGAAAGTCGCCTTAACCTCTACGCCGTCCGCCGTCGTGACCGATTTATGGTAATTGTTGGTATACTCTACGTTCAGCCAGTCTGCAACCGTCGCTTGCAACTCGATAATCTCGCCGGTGTACTCAATGCTCCTCTCGCCCTTTTTAGTTTTCGTCGCGCCGTAAAAATCGATTGCCGACAGCGGTATATCCACAGTATTTACCGTGATTTTACCCGACTCGACGTCAATTTTGTAATTGCGTGCCGTAGCCGTAAAATCAATAACGTATTTGTCTTCGCCCGCGTCCGCGCCCGCATAATAGTCGGTCGTCAGCCCGACGGCATAGTCGAGCCCGAACAGTTCGCTCGCGGACAAACCTTCATCGTTTTCCACCAGTCCGACCAGCTCGAACAACGCCCGCGATAAATCTATCTCCTCGCCGTAATCGCAAGTTAAATCGCCGACCTTTACCGTCAAGCTTTTTTGCGTTACGGTCACCGCTCTCGCCGCCGTCACGGTTTCGTAGTTGTCCGCAACGAGCGAAACCGTCTGACTGTAACCGCCCGCATACAGCGCTCCCATCACTTCCTCTCCGCTTCCGTCGCGAAGCGCGAATATAGGCTCGCCGTAACCTTTTTCGCCCAACTCCGAGACGTTGGACGGAATAACGGCAGCCACCGTTTGCCGTACTCCCGTGTATTCAAGTTCGACCGCCGCAAACGCGCCAGAGGCGAATTTTATTTCGGACGGCGCCGCCGCCTTTTCTATCTCGAAGGTAATTTTCGCCGTCGCGGGGAAATAATCATCGTTTCCGCCGAACTCCGCTACGACCGTATAAATTCCGGCGTTTTGTATGACCGTACCGTCAAAAGCCTGCGCTTCTTCGTCCCATTTTGCAAAAGTCCACGAAAATCGAGTTCCGTCTTCCGTCGCCGCCGTCGCTATTTCGCCCTCCGCGCTCTTTATCAAATACGATTTTGACGGCGAATACACGTCGAAATCCAAACCGAAATCGGTATTAAACGGCTTTTTCAGTTCCGTTTTATAGCTTTTACCGCTCTTCCTGAGTTCCACCGTGCTGCCGCCGACGGGATAGCCGAACGCTTTGCGCTTGTCGGAAGACAGCAGCGTCTTGTAATCTAAATCCGATATATTCCCGTTATAGTAAATAACGTCGTTGTATTCGTCCACGCACGTTTCGAAATTGCCGGCCTCGTTTTCGGTTACTTCGCCGTAGTTTATGCAATCCCGCGCGCCTTTATTTTCGGGGAACGCGTAAGTGACCGCGCCGTAATTTATGCAAGACAAAACTTTATCCGCCGAATATATATTTTCTCTGCAAAAAGCATAAGTAGTATACGGATTGCTCTCGTCGTCAACCGCGCCGCTCGCGTAATTTACGCAATTTTTTATAGTTCCCGTTGCGGAATTTAAGTCGGCAACGCCCGCTGACGTAACCGTCCCGAAAGTCTTGACTCCGTCGATAGTGCCGCTATTGCTCGCACATATCAACGAAGCCGCCTCGTACCCTCTTACCGTAAGGTTGTAAACGTTTCCTGCATTCGAAGCGAAAAGCGAGTCGAACAAACCTATTATCGAATGTCCGTTGCCGTTAAAATCCACACGGTTTTCTGCGCCCGACGGTAAATTGAAACGCTTGTCGTAATAGTGAGAATTGAGAGCTATATCCGCGTTTAAAACCGCATAGCCGCTGTCAAGCTCGAATACCGCCGCGACATCCTCCGCTGAATTTACAATATACGGGTCGGCTGCCGTACCGCTGCCTTCCAAACTTGCCGAAGGCGACGCCGTCTCCTCTTCCTTGTCGTCTGAATACCCGAAATCGTACGTATTGTCGTTGACGTCGGTAAGCAATCCGCATACGCTCGACGCGTTCGAACTCAAAAATCCCACGTTTTCGCCTTTTATTGCGTACCCGCTTGCGAATACGGTGTCGGCTTGCGCGTTTAAAAATGCAAATTCGCCGCGCATAACTCCGCCGCGGTACGTCAAGCCGTCGATAGACGGGATAACGTCCAACCCCGTCATATCCAAATCCGCCGTCAACGCGTAATACGCCGAATCCGTATCGTTCGTGAAACTTACGCCGACGTATCTTATGCGGAATAAATCTTTGAGAGAGCCTATTTGATATGGGTTTTCTTCCGTCCCCTCGCCGCTTAAACCGATAGCGCTACCCTCGTCAAACGAAGTATAAACGCTGCCGCTTCCGTCTTTCGCCGCGACTGCGTTGCCCGTTGCGGTTGCGGCATTGCCTATATAATCGTACACACCGCTGTCCGCGCCGCTGAAATCGGCAACGACCGCACAATTTTTAATCGTACCCGAATCCACCGCGTTTGCCACGCCGCTTACAAACTGTTTGTTGACCGCTATACCCGATACGGCGTTTAGATTTACGCCGAAAACGAACTTGCCTACAAACGCGCAATCCTCTATTACGCCCGTATTGTCTACGGCAATGCCCGCAAAATAGACGTTGTTTATCGCGCTGCCGACAGTCGCGCCGTTGACGCAATTTTTGACCGTGCCCGAGTTCTTTTTGAAAGGAGCGGAAAAAGTGACGCCGCTTTTTGCTTTGATAGTCCCGAAAAAGCCGACGTTTTCCGTCACGCCCTTATTTTCGTCGGCAAAGGCGTTGGCGTCCGCAAAATGGACGTTCAAATCGTAGACGCTGCCGCTTATCGTGCCGAACGGCTGGGTCGTAACGTTGTAAAGGCTGTGTCCGTAGCCTTTGAAAACGCCCCTGAAATCGCTCATTTTAAAATTCCACGAGGACGCGTCGACGTCGGTAAACAGCTTTACCGTCCTTCCGTCGAAAGTGCGGTTATTTGTTTTGGCAAAAGTTGCGAATGAGTCGAAATCGCTTTGCGACTTGATGACGAAAACGGTATCGTTATAATCGTACGCGCCCGCCGCACAAAATTGCGACGTATCGACTGCAATAAGTAAAGCGGTAAAAACCATTACCGCGATAAATACGAGTATTGCGCCGTTTCTTAGCCGTTTAGACAAATACCGCCCTCCATAAAATTTTTTGAATTATAGTAATTATATCATATTACGCGCATACGCGCAAGAGTGAAAATATGGGATACGCTTAACGTAACGACAAGCCGCCGCTACGGTAAAACGATATAATCGATTTGATTTTAAAACGAAATTTTTAAAATAGTTTGAATTTTACTTTATTCGGCCCGCTTTAACTATCGAAATCACGCCGTCCACTACGGAAAGCACGAAACCTATAAATACGGGGACGTAGAAAACCGCCACCCGCCAAAACAGCACGGCCCAGAACAAATATCCTTCCTCTATGATTGATGCAAAAATCGCGTAGAACGACAATTCCGCTATTCCCGCCCCGCCGGGGGTCGGCGCGAAGCTGGACGCGTAATTTACGAAAATGCACAAAACGAATATCCGCCCAAACGTGGCTTCGTTGTGTCCCAACGCACGCATTACCAAAAACGGAACGGAATTGGTCGCAAAAAGTTCTATTGCCGCGGCTATCGCTATCAGCGCGATTATTTGCTTATTGGTGCTTAAATATCTTATTCCGCCCAGAAAATTGTCGATATCTTTTTGGATTTTCGTCATCATCTTGTCCTTGTCTTTGACCAGCTTCATCTTATGCAAAAGGTTGACTACGCCCGAGCCTATCTTCATTCCGACTACGGGCTTAAAAGAACATATGAGCATAAATACGGGTATAACCAGCCCCGCCAAAACGCTCAATATAGCGACGACCATAACCCAAATTTCCGTGGCGATTCGCGACGATACCAAAATACAAATGACCAAAACGGCGTTTGTAAAAAACCTGACTATATGCCTACTCATCGTCACTGCGCAACTGTCCGCGGCATTTAATCCGCCGCGCATGAGGTACGCTACCTGAAAAGGTTCGCCGCCCATAGACCACGGCGTTATCCTGTCGTAATATCTTCCGAAAAGCGTGACTTTTAACGCAAGCCCGTGTTGATGTCCCTGTCCCGTCTTGTATATCAGCGTTTGAAAAACTATGGTGTCGCAAAGAACTATGATAAAAAACATTGCAAAGGCAAGCACCGTATAGACCAGATTTTCGCCCATTCGTCCGAAAACTTCTCGCCCGGCTTTAATATCTCCGCCCTTGTCTTCTAGCAAAATAAGTATGCCGACAACAAGCGCATTTACCAAAATAAAGGTAACGTAACCTAAAATTTTCTTTATCCGCTTCTTCTTCGACTCGTCGGGCGAAGTCGTTTCGGTCGCCTTATCTTCTTTTTTCTCGGTGGCGGACCCTTCGGCAAGTCTTTGATTGTCCTCGTCGCCGTATATCAACTCACCCGCTTCGCATAAACTCTGCTCAGGGGTCGTTTTCTCTCCGTCCGAAGATAAATTCGCGGTATTTTCGGTATTTTCGGCGTTTTCCGTACTAACTACGGTAATGCCCTTTTCGTTATTTTCCAACATAACTAACAGTATACCCTATTTGCGCCGTTTTTACAACCATTTTTCATTGCGGACCACCGGCGCTCCGCTTCCGACCACTCGTGAAACATCCGCTAGCGCGGAGTTATATTTGCCTGACGGCAAGTTATATTTCGCCTATGGCGAAGTTATATTCGGCTAACGCCGAGTTATATTCCGCCCATGGCGGAGTTATATTTGCCTGACGGCAAGTTATATACCGCTGTCGCGGAGTTGAGGATAATTAAAGAAGAAAATAGTCGTTATTCCCTTGCTTATCCTTAACTTTTAGCCGTTAGGCTAAAAATATAACTGCAAGCTTGCTTGCAATATAACTGCTCTATAAACTTATTTTGCAATACTCGACAGCACTCCGCGTATCCCGTCCGCCGCTGCGCTCGCGATTCCTCCCGCGTATCCCGCGCCCTCGCCGAGGGGAAACAGACCCTTGACCGACGACTCGCATCTTTCGTCGCGCAATATCCTTACAGGCGACGAACTTCGCGTTTCCACACCCGTTAAAACCGCATATTGCGAGTCGAACCCGCGTATCTTTTTCCCTATAAGCGGAATACCCTCTTTCAGCCCTTCGCTTATAAACTCGGGCAAAATTTCGTTTAGG
>CAYVEU010000049.1:0-12700 GCA_964450015.1 uncultured Christensenella sp.
CCGAAGTAACCGTTACGGCGAACGACGTGGTAAACTGCCGTTTTTCGGTGGCGGTCACCCGTCGCTATAACAGCGCAAACGGCTCCAAAGAAACCGACTTTTTTACCGTAGTTTGTTGGAGAGGCTTGGCTGAAAATTGCGGCAAGTATTTGCGCAAAGGCAGCAAAGTGGGTATTTGCGGTTCTATTCAAAACAAGAACTATGAGGGTTCGGACGGAGTAAAGAGATATTCCACCGAGATAGTCGCCGACGAAGTACAGTTTTTAAGCTCCCGCAACGAGATGGAGGAAGTCAACGAGCTTCCCGAAGTAAGCGAAGCCAAAGCTGTTTCTAAAAGACAGCCCAAAGCCGCCGAATTGAGACCGATAGAGGATGACGATTTACCCTTCTAAGGCTCGAAAATTAAAAATTAGCGAGGTATCATTATGGTAAAAGATAACAAGACTGCAAACAGCTATAAGCGCGCACCCAAGAAAAAGGTTTGCCCGTTTTGTGCAGCGAAAATTGAAGAGATAGACTACATAACCTTAGTAAAGGATATGGAAAAGAACGGCGACAAGAATTTCGACCGCTCGGGAGAAAGACGTCCGCGTTACGTTGCCGAGAACGGAAAGATTATTCCCAGACGTACGTCGGGTGTGTGCGTTAAGCACCAGCGTTTCTTGGCTACGGCTATCAAGCGCGCAAGAATTATGGCGTTGCTCCCCTTCAAAGGAGAGTAAGACAGCGTATAGCCGCAGGCTTTACGTGCCCGAAACAGGATAATAATCAATTTATAAAAACAGAATATCCGTCAAAAATGGCGGATATTTTAATATAGTTTCGGGCACTTTCCCGAAAGTTGCGCCTACTGTACGTCAGTACAGCGACGGCTTACTTTCGGAAAAAATCCTACGCCTCTCCGCCGTCTACATACGGGCAAGCTTTACGCGGTAAAACAGAAAAAACAATATTTTCAACGAAGTATATCCGTCAAAAATGGCGGATATTTTCATTTTAGTTTTGCCGCTTTTCCGAAAGCTTCACAAACAATAAAGGGGTATCCCCGCCGTACTTGTCGCGGTGGGGAAAGAGGAGCGACGGCGTAGTACTTCGATGACTTTAATTTATTAAAGGCATAGACGGAGCCTGTCGCGACGACAGTACGCCTCTCGCTTACTTTAGGAAAAAATCCTACGCCTCTCCGCTGTTTACGTATAGCGCAGGCTTTACGCGACAAAACCAAAAGAACTATATTCTAAACGAAATATATCCGTCAGTAATGGCGGATATTTTTATTATAAGGAAAGACCTTCCGCTTTTTTAAGGGGGAAGGTGGCTCGCGTTGGCGAGACGGATGAGGGTTTTAACTTTCTTGTTCGTTCCTCGAAAAAGAAACAAAAAGCTGGTAGGGGCTTAACTGCGAGGCAGCCCTTCACGACCCTGCATGCTTGTAAAAAAAAGGATACGAGAGAGTAAAGCGTGGGGGAAGAGGCTTCCATCCCCCACACCCCTTCACGATTGGTCCGGCGAAACAATTCTATTTATTGTCATTATCGGTTCTCTAATTAGCCTAAACGAGCACCCAAAACATTCAATAATAACGTTGTTGACATTGCGTGTATTTTGTCGTAAAATTATAAAAGACTAACATTTCAAGGGGTGACCGATATGTGCGGGAACAAGTTTTTGATAAGAAAATTCATAGAGATTAACGATAAGATTATTTCAAAAAATTTAGAGAAAGCCACCGACGTTGACGGGGTTGTGGTTAAAAAAGATATTCCGTATATTGACGACGGGAATACGTATCATCTTTTGGACGTGGTACGCCCCGAAACGGACGACAAACTTCCGATAATTATCGATATTCACGGTGGCGCGTGGCTGTTCGGGACCAAAGAGGTAAACGCGCCCTACTGTCAGCGGTTGGCGGCGCAAGGCTTTTGCGTAGTCAACGCAAGTTACCGACTTATCAGCAATCCCGACGGCGTGTATCCGAATATGTTTAGCGATATTTTTGCGGTGTTCGACTGGGTTTACGAGAACGCGCAAGTATACGGCGGCGACTTAAACAACGTTTTTTTGACGGGCGATTCCGCGGGCGGGCATTTGGCGTGCTTCACTTCATGCGTAAACGGCGATCCCGACGGTATCGGGAAAGAACTCGGCATGACTTCCAAGTTGAAATTCCGCGCGGTGGGCTTAAACTGCCCTGCGGTCAATATCGAGCGTTACAGGAAGATAAAGCTGCCGATTATTTCGCATCTTTACAAGCTGTTTTTCGGCGAGGAAGGGAAGAAACACAAGTACAGCAGGCTCGTGTCGCTTCAAAACCTGCCCCTTGACAAAATGCCGCCTGCCTACTTAATTACGGCGTACGGCGATTTTATGCGGTTCGACGTCAAGTTCTTGAAAAAGGAACTGGATAAAGCGGGAGTCGAAAACGAGCTTTTCTATCCGAAGAAGCGGGAAAAGAACAAGCTTGCGCACGTGTACAGCGTTTTGCAGCCCGACTGGGAAGAGTCGCAGGCTGCCAATAAAGGCATGGTAAGTTTTTTCCGAAAACATATTTCGTGATGGAGTGAACATTTTCAAGTGCTTTACACCCTCAAATAGAAATGGATACCGTATTTATGCAAAGTGTAAAGCATACAAATGGCAGATAAAATATAGAATTTGAGGGTTTTCCCGAAGCCTTCACCTACTGTAATAGGGGTATTCCCGCCGTGCTTGTCGCGGTGGGGAAGAGGAGTAACCTCGCAAATTACCAAGAATGTGCGTAGCATATTCGTAGACGGAGAGAGTTGCGACGAAGTACAGCTACGGTTCGGTTTCGGAAAAAATCACTTAAAACTGTCCACTCCTTTTTGTGAAAGGTGAATTGACAAGTAAGCTTAATTATGGTAGTATTAACGGGAATTTAACTTGACGAGGTTGCGATGAAAAAGTTTATCGTTGTTATAGCTATTATTGCAGTATCCGTTCTGACTTTGACGGCGTGTTCCGGCACGGTAACGCCCGCGGCGGCGTGGGCGGACTACGAAACGCTCGTTTACGACGTTTTAAACGCGGCGGATAACGCGAAGCTCGGAGAAATGACGATAGTTACCGAGAGAAGCCCCGCCGATACGACGGTAAACGGCAAAGAGTATTCCGCCGACGGCAAGGTTACTTTTACGGTAAAGACCGCCGACGTGGAAATGACTTCTGTCATGCTCTTTACACGCTATTCGGTGAACGCGGCTTATAAGACGTATACCGATTTGAAAAATTCGGAAAACAGCTATACGGTCGAATCCCGCCATTCGGGTAAATACTATTATTATTCGTTAAACGGCGCGGAAGAAAAGCGTTTGAAAGTCGGAACGACGGGTTTTACCGACAGCGAATTTTTGTACCACTACATAAGGTGCTATTCGCCGTCTTCTCCGCCGACTACAATTAAAATTGCCGACCCGTTGACGGATTCCGTTATGAAAGTATCTTGCAGCGCTATCGGCAACGGCGACGTTGCGGTTCCGTACCCCGAAGTAAGAAACGTAAGCTGTACGGTTATTTCCGTCAGTCCCGCGGACGTTCCGAAAGGCAAGTCCATTCAAGTTTACTTGACGCCTGACAGTTCGGAGTATTACGTAGAGGGACTCAGCATAAGTTCCAGCAAAAAAATTCCCGTAAAAATAGTCGAAGACGGTATAATTTACAGTTTGACGTCGGTTTCCGTGCGATAATAGGCGGCAAAAAACGTTTGCAAAGTTTCATTTGGAGAGCGCGAGAGAAATTTATCGCGCTCTTGTCAATTTTAGGAGTTGACATAATCAAGTGCTTTACGTCCCCGAATGAATGCGCCCTGAGCGTTAAAGCGGCTCGTACTTCTATTTTTTATATTGTTTTAACGTTAAAAGCGGATATTTTGAGCAAAATTCGGGGACTTTTCCGAAGCCTTCACCTAACGTACGACAGTACGTCGACGGTTCGGTTTCGAAAAAAATCACTTAATTCTGTCCACTCTTGTCAATTTTTTCTATTAAAATATATTAAATATAATAATAAATAGCTATTGAAATACAAGTTATTAAGTGATATAATAAAACATAATCGATAAGTGGCAGTTTGCCTTGCGCGACTGTATCACGGCTAAGAAAGAGGGTTTATGCCACGCGGTCGAACCGTATCGTTTGTCAAAATATTTTTAGCGTCCGTTGCGGCGATAGCGCTGTTTGCTACCGTTGCGCTTTTGTTCGGCGTAAAGAGCGCCGAAGCCGTGACTTATGCCGAGGAAGACGGGACGGAGATCGAATTAAAGGAATACGAGTTTTCGTCGGACAGCGTTGTATGCGTGCGTTCGGCTACCGGCGCGGCTATCTATTTTACGGGTGAGGCGGACGACAGTTTGAAATTCAAGTGCGTGTTTCCCGACGAGAGCGAAAAGGTTCAGAAGTCGCCGTACTTTTTCGGACTGACGGACGACGTTAAAATTTTCGTTGTGCGCGACGAGGACGGAGAATACGCGGCGTTTGAACGGGAAATAGACCAAATTTCGGTAGAAGGACCGCTGGTAAGGCTGGCCGACGGACAAAAAAGCGCGTATAGCGGGAAAGCGCCGAGCGGCACGAGCGAAACGTACGAAAAAGTTCCGCTTGCACTCGAAACGGAGGACGGAAACGTATCGTTCGAGGTGAAAGACGTCGGAAAGTACTGCGTTTTGTTGGCGTACGCGACGTCGGAAGACGAAGAAGTACAAATAAGAGCGCCGTATAGAATCGTGCCGTTGGAGATAACGGTGCGTCCGACGACGTTGACTAGGGCGTACGACGAGAGGTCGTTCGGCAAAGTGACTAAAAAAATCGTTGTCGACAAGACGCTTTTAGCCGAAGACGAGACGTATATTCAGGAAAACACGTCGGTAACTGTCGACGAGGGCATAACTTCCGCAACGCCCGTGGGCGAATACGAGGCGATATACGCGGACTACTTTGGCGACAGTCCGAATTTTATCGTGAATATCGAAGTCGGAACGTGCAGAATTACCGCCGGAACGCTCAGAGGGTTTAAGCTGGCGGATATGGAAATCAAATACGACGGCAAGGCGCACCGTCGTCCGGAAGTCGTTTACGACAAAGAGCAGTGGCCCGACGTGACCGTCAAATACAGTTTCGACGAGGTGACGGCAGTGGGCGTTTATACGTTGACGGCGGTCGTCAGTTTGGAAAACTACACGAGCGTGACTTTGCGTTCGGAGGTAGTTATCAAAGGCGAATATTTAGAGAGCAGTAGCATGACCGACTACGTAAAGCTCAGCGGCAACGAAAGCGGATACCGACAGGATATGAGAATCTACTTGACGGAGTCCGAATTAAAAGGCTTGGAGCAAGCAGTCGAAAAAGAACTTATAAAAAACGAGAGAACGGCAGAAAAGATAGCGGCAAGTTACGACGTAATGGTGGAATTTCGCGGCATAACCTCTTTTCTTGTCGGTGAAACGTACGATTTGACGATAAAAGTAAACGGTCTGAATACCGCTTCGGGAGTGAGAGTTTTGCAGTACGACGGAAACGCCGTGAAGGAGCTCGAATATACTTTCCGAAACGGATGTTTTGTGATGACGACCGACTCTACGCAGGGGATTGTTTTCGTAAAGAGCGAGTCGGTCGCACGCAGTACCGCGGCGACGGTGATACCTGCGGCGCTTATAGGCGGAGCGGTTGTGATAGCGGTTTGCGCGGTGCTCGCGGTGCTGTTCGTGACAAGCAGAAAGGAAAGACGGCGTTCTCGCAGGAGGCACAGCCGTTGGGCGTAAGGAAGGAACTATGAAATTGAGCGAAAAGAAATTTGCGTTGATACCTATTATCCTTCTGACCGCGGTTTTGGCGGTATTTTCCGCTTGCCTTTTCGTGCAAAACGGCGTTGCGGCGTATGCCGAAGAGGGCGACTTGACGGTGAGCGTACAGCCGACCGCGATAACTATGTTTTACGGCGACGGCGAGAAAGAACTCAGGGTCGAGGCGAGCTACGCGGCTCCGCAAAATTTGCGGTATAAGTGGCAGTTCCTTGCGGCGGGCGCAGAAAATACGGAAAGCAACTGGATAGACGTAAAAGAAAGCGAAGAGGGAGTTTATTCGGTCGGCGTACCCGCTGACAGCGGCGCGTACCGTTGCGTAGTGTACGACGTTACCGACGAGACCGTATCCGCGACGACCGACGCGGTAAGCGTAACCGTCAATAAAGCTTCGGTGGATATTATTATCGACGACAAGGCGTCGTATTTCGGAGACGAGGAAGAGGAGCTTACCTACGCATTCAAGACCGCGTTATCCGACGAAGAAAAGGAAAAGATAACCGTTATGCCCCTGAAACGCGCAAACGCAGAAAATAAGGGCGTGGGCAAATACGTGATAGAGGACGGCGGTTATCGCAGCGACTACTATATTGTCAAGTTCACGCAAGGCGTATATTCGATAGAAAAACGTCCGATTAGAATAAACGTGGCGCAGGCTACTTCGGTGTACGGCGACCCGATTGCAGAGATACCTTATGAAATAGGCGCGGGCACGCTTGCCGACGGGGATACTTTGGAAAGCTTGAAAATAGAGCTTACGAAAATCGCGAACGGCGCGAACGCGGGAAAATACCCCGTAACGGGAGTTTACGACAATGCAAATTACGACGTTACATTCAGACCCGCGACCTATTGCGTCACTCCGAAAGTTTTGGACGTGCGTCTGATAGGTACGTCCGACCTCGTTTACAACGGCGAAGCCCCGAAAATAACCGGCGAAATAATCGGCGAGCGCCCCGAGAATTTGACGGTGACGGTCACGTTCGACAAGGCGGTGAAAAACGCGGGGAGTTATAAGGCGTATCCTAAACTCAGCGACGGGAATTATACGGTAAGTACGGCGGAAATTCCTTTCGTCGTCAAAAAGCGCAATTTGACGATAGGGCTTGAAGATATAATCGCCAACGAAGGTGCGGAATACGAGGCGGAGTTCACCTACCACGGTTTCGCGGAGGGAGAGGATGCGGACGACTTAGACAGCTTGCCCGTTTTGTCTTCGATGCCGACGGGGGCGGGTTATTATACCGTGTCGCCTGCCGGCGCGGCGTCCGATAACTACGAGATAGAGTATTTGCGCGCGTCGCTGCAAATAAACGTCACCAAAGCCGAGGGCAGCAACGCGGTATTTACCGGCTCTTTCCGGCCAAACACCGATACGATAGATTTAAGCGGCGACGGAAGCGAGATTTTAAACGAGCACTTCAAGCGTATAGACAGATTGTTCGTTTACAGCGTGCAAATTCCGTCCGACGGGATTTACGGCGAATACACCGCGCAGCTTTCGGGCGTAGAAAAATTCGTTCCGATTTTCCTGCGGGCGTGCATTATCGACGAGGAGGGCAACAAAGTAGTGCTCGAAGACTACGGCTACGACAAAGACGGTAATTTCGTTTTCAAAGCCGACGCCGCGGGCGTGTTGGTTATTTATTATAATCTGCTGATACCTGCCGTTATAGTCGCGGTATTTGTCGTGCTTTTCCTTATTATATTCATAAAGAAATCGCGCGATAAGAAACGCTACCAAAAAGCTTACGTCGGTCATTACGTCGCAAGACAGTACGCGGCGGATATGGTAAACAGGAACAGAGAAAATTATTAGTTCCGATAAATTCGTTGAATAAGGAGCGGCGATATGGAATTTTTTCGTCAATACGGTTTGTTGTTTTCGAATATGCAATGGTTCGTTATCGTATGCCTTGTTTTGGGGCTGGTCCTGCTCTTTATCGAAATGTTCCAGCCGGGGTTCGGCGTTTTCGGCATTTCGGGCTTCGTCCTTTGCGCATTGAGCATAATTTTACGCGCAATCTTCCATACCGAGGAAGACGAGGTTTTGTTGCAGGTTTTCCAACTGCTGTTGTTCGAGTTCGTAATCATCGGCGGCGGCTTTGGGTTTTTCGTGCTTGCGAATAAGAAAAAATGGCTCAAAAGGACGCTTTTCGTTCAGGAAGAAACGGCGGTAAACCCCGATTTTTCCGACGGAACGGCGGATTTCAGTTCGCTTATAGGCAAAAAAGGCGTGGCGAACACACCGTTGCGCCCCTCGGGCAAGGCGGTTATCGACAACAAGATATACGACGTCGTCGCGGAGAATTTTTTTATTGAAAAGGACGCGAAAATAACGGTCGTCGGCGTCGAGGGCGTCAAAATAACCGTATGCGCGCTAAATAAAAAATAATAACGGACAAATCCGTTTAGGGAGGTAAATATGGTAAATTTATTGGCTTTGAACGTAGCCGCTCTGGTAGTCGGGATAGTGCTTATCGTGATAGCGATAGTCGCGTTTTTCGTGATAGTCCCCGTTTCCATATGGTTTCGCGCGTTGGTAAGCGGCGCGCCCATTTCCATGGGCAAGCTCGTAGGTATGCGTTTGAGAAAAATCAAAATCGCAATGATAGTCGAAGCGTATATAACGGGCAAAAAGGCGGGACTGAACATCAATATAAACGAGTTGGAAACGCACTACATGGCAAAAGGCGACGTCGTTAAGGTTGTAAACGCATTGATTTCCGCGCACAGCGCGAATATAGAACTGACTACGAAGACGGCGATGGCTATCGACTTGGCGGGGCGCGACGTCTTAAACGCGGTCAAGGTAAGCGTAAATCCTAAGGTTATCGAAACGCCCGTTATCGCGGCAATTGCAAAAGACGGTATAGAATTAAGGTGCAAGGCGAGAGTAACCGTTCGCGCGAACATCGCGCGTCTTATCGGCGGCGCGGGAGAAGAGACTATCATTGCCCGCGTAGGCGAGGGAATTGTTACGACGGTCGGCAGTGCGCAGGCTCACAAGGACGTTTTGGAAAATCCCGACCGTATATCCAAAACGGTACTGGAAAAGGGACTGGACAGCGGCACGGCGTTCGAAATACTCAGTATCGACATAGCCGACGTCGACGTCGGCAGAAATATCGGCGCACAGCTTCAAATGGATCAGGCGGAAGCCGACAAGCGTATAGCGCAGGCAAAAGCAGAGGAGCGCAGAGCTATGGCGGTCGCGACCGAGCAGGAAATGAAAGCTAAAACGCAGGAAATGCGCGCGGTCGTTATCGAGGCGGAAGCCGAAGTCCCCAAGGCTATGGCGGAAGCTTTAAGGAACGGCAAGGTCGGCGTTATGGACTACTACAATATGCAAAATATCCAAGCCGATACTAATATGCGCAACGCGTTAAGCGGCGCAGGCGCCGGCGAAACGAGCGGCAATTCGGGCAGCAAACCCGACGGCAAGAAATAGAGGAAGATATGGCGATAAATAGCGGTTTGGGCTCTTTTGACGAGCTGTTCGTACCCCCAAATGGTGGGAATAAGCCGGGCGGCGCGCAGCAGCGGGGCAAGGCGAACGCCCCTGCGAATAAGCCGTCGGACGGCGTAAATCACGACCATCCGGCGTGTGAAAACGATCACGTTCACGAAACGGCGTACGTTACGTCCAGCGCGGGCGGCGAGATTACCGAGGGGTGTATCGAGCACTATTACGACAGGATAGTGGCTCTCGAAGAAACGGTCGAAGAGGTTAAGACGAACGGTAAACTTGCCGAGTATATTATTATGGGAGAGATACTGTTAAACCCCAAATTCAAGAGGAGATTTTAACGCATGAAAAGAAAAGCCGGATTATTACTTAACGTTTCCAGTTTGCCCGGTCCTTACGGAATAGGCAGCTTTACCGCTGACGCGGAGAAATGCTTGGACGAAATGGCCGGCATGGGCTTCAAAGTTTGGCAAACCCTTCCGATAACGGCGTCGGGCGCGGGCGATTCGCCGTACAGCGGCGCGTCGAGCTTTGCGGGGAATTACCTCTATATCGACCCCGAAAAGCTGTTCGGATTGGTGACGAGAGACGAAATAAACGAAGCGAAATACCGCGGTGAAATCTACCTTACGGACTACGCGTTTGCGCGTCGCGCCAAAAAGGAAATTTTGGAAAAGGCGTACGCGCGTTTGACCGACGAAATCAGGACGAAGATAGAGGCGTTCGTTGCCGAAAACGACTACTGGCTGCCCGACTACGCGGCGTTTATGGCGTTAAAGGAGTTGAATAACGGCGCGGTATGGACGGAATGGGGCGAGTATAAAGTTTATTCCAAGAAAAAGCGCGACGAGTTTATCGAAAAGAACGCGTTGCGCGTATGGTATTACTATTTCGAGCAGTACGCGTTTTTTACGCAATGGAACGGGATACGGAAGTACGCCAAGGGGTACGAAATAGAAATTTTCGGGGATTTGCCGATATACGTCAGTTTTGACAGCGTGGACGTTTGGTCGCATACCGATTTGTTTTTGCTTGACGACGACTACAACCCGTCCGAGGTCGCGGGCGTTCCGCCCGATTATTTCGCCAAAGACGGACAGTTGTGGAACAACCCTCTCTACGACTACGAAAAAATGGCAAAGGACAACTACAAGTGGTGGATAAACAGGCTTTTGCACGCGCTTAAACTCTACGATATATTGAGAATAGACCATTTCAGAGGACTGTACGAATTTTGGGCGGTACCCGCAGGGGAAACGACCGCGAAAAACGGCAAATGGAAAAAAGGTCCCAATACGGCTATTTTCGACGAACTCAAAAAAGTAATGCCCAACCACCAAATAGTCGCCGAGGATTTGGGGCTCGTAGACGAGAAGATAGCGGAGTTTTTGAAAACCTGCGGCTATTACGGCATGAGGGTTATGCAGTTCGGGTTCGACGGCGATATAAACAATCACCACTTACCGCACAATTATATTCAGGAATGCGTGGCGTATACGGGCACGCACGACAACGACACGACTTTGGGTTGGCTGCTCGGTTTGGACAACGCGACGAGGCAAACGGCGCTTGATTACGTTGGGTGCGACGCGGACTACGGCTGGGCGAGCGGCGGCGGCAGATGCCGCGCGACCAAGGCGTTTATAAAGAGCGTAATGTCCAGCGTTGCGCGGCTTGCGATTATTCCCATGCAGGACTTGTGCGGCTACGGAAGCGATACGCGTATGAACGTTCCCGGCGTGGCGTGGGGCTGCTGGCAGTACAGGACCAACTATTCCGCAATCGACAATATCGACCGCGATTTTATACGCAATATACTGAGGATATACGGCAGATGACGTTCGTCCTATTCAGCGAGGAAAAGTTTGCCAGCGACGACTTTATAATAAAGTCGTATTTGGCGTATTGTCGGCTTGTAGGAAAGTTTGCGGAAAATTTAACGGTGGATAGAACGGAACCGAAGCCGTTTTTCCGTAAATCTAACGGTAATAGGAGCGATATATATTTTTCGCTTTCTCACAGCGGCAAGTTTATAATATGCGCGGTCAGCGACGAGAACGTGGGCGCGGATATTCAAGAGCAAAGGGACGCGGACTTTTTAACCTTATCTAAACGGCTGTTCGATGTGGAAATCACCGACAGGGAAGAGTTTTACGACCGGTTTACACAGGGCGAGGCGCGCGCCAAACTCGACGGAAACGGACTTTTAAACGGAATGTACTACGGCGGCGGCGAAAACTACGACCTTTTTGACGGATATTCGATAGCCATTTGCGGCGGTAGCGAGCCGGTATTTTTCGCGGAATCGATAAACAAGTAATTCCATGTTAGACGATGAATAAGATAAATTACGATTTGGAAATGCTCAAAATAATAGAAAAAATAGGCTTTGCTCGCCCGAAATTAACGTTGCACAGCTGTTGCGCGCCGTGTTCGAGCCGTTGCATAGAGGAGCTTTATAAAATTTTCGATTTAACGGTGATTTATTACAATCCCAACATCGACACCGACGAAGAATACGAGCATAGAATGCTTGAACAAAGGCGTTTTATCGAGGAATTTTGTACGGAATACCCCGTAAAATTTATTGCATGCGACCACGACGCGGACGATTTTTACAAAATAGCGAAAGGCAAAGAAACCTTGCCCGAGGGCGGGACCAGGTGTTTCGACTGTTACCGTCTAAGATTGGAAAAAGCGGCGCAAAATACCGATAAAGGCGGCTATTTTGCCACAACGCTCACGCTTTCCCCCTTGAAAAACGCCGAAATAATCAACAAAATAGGCTTCGAGCTTGCGGACAAATACGGCGTAAATTATTTGCCGACCGACTTTAAAAAACGCAACGGGTATTTGAGAAGCTTGCAGCTTAGCGCGGAATTTTCACTTTATCGGCAAAATTATTGCGGTTGTAGCTTTTCAAAAAGTGAAAACCGCTTATAAGCTTCCCCCTTTCCGAATCGATAGTTATCATATTTTTAATCAGCGTTTTTACGATAAAGATTAATTTGTTTTATTGCCGAACTCGTCTTCTAAACCTATTAAATAATCCGAACTGACGTTCAAAATTCGGCAAAGCTTTGCTAGCATAATTAAATCGGGTTGTGTACGACCTTGTTCCCAACTTGCATAGCAGTTTGGGGATACTTTTAATATTTCATATATATTTTTTTGTGTTAAACCGCGTTCTTTTCTAACGGATTTAAGCTTTTCGTTAAAATTCATAACCATCCTAGTGCAATTATAGTGAGAACTACCCGTTTTGGGTTGACTATACCCAAAATTGGTAGTAAAATAATAATATTCATTCAAATATCATTCAAAAGGTAAAAAATATGACAAGAGAATACTATAATTTGTTAGATATTCGGGCATTGCGAATAAGAGGCAGAGAAATCGGGGTAAAAGCACCG
>CAYVEU010000050.1:0-12492 GCA_964450015.1 uncultured Christensenella sp.
ATCTATACCCCAAAAACCTATAAGGTTTTCGGGGACCCCTTGTTAGTATTCAAGATTCACGTTCCCAAACCCCGCGCGGGCAAAAATCGAAAATAATCGTTTCCGATTTTTGAAAGTTAAAGAAAATAAAAGCCTTTATCTCCTTTCTTATCCTTACTTTTTCACTGCGATAATTTTTTATTGAAATTTTTCCTAGATTGCTTTAAAATATTTATTAGACGGAAGTAAGTTTAATTTTACCCAAAAGGGTGTAAAATAACCAAAGGGGACTTATGATAGAAAAGATTACCGATTTGGACGCACTGAAAAAATTCGTGTATTTTACCGAAAAGCACTACGCGGGGGACGAGCTGTTCGCGCCGCCGATTTACAGTAGCTTTTTGAAAGAATTGACTAAGCTGGTTTTGGAAAAACAGACCTATACCGCGCTGCTTTGCTATAAAAAAGGCGAACTCGTCGGCAGGCTCCTGTATACCGTCGATAAGAGTAAAAAGAGCCGTTGCACGGCGGGATTTTTCTCGGCGTTCGAGTGTATAGACGACGTAAATTGCGCGCGGGAATTGTTTTTGTATATGGAAGACGACTTGATCGTGCGCGGCATCGATTACGTCGAGGGCGCGTATTCTCCGTACGATCCGGACAACCGCACGGGTATTTTGGTCGAGGGATTCGACTTGCCGCCCGTTATTTTTACTTCATACAATTATCCGTATTACGGGAAACTTTTAGAAGAACTTGGGTATACCAAAGCCCACGATAAAGTTAGTTTAAGGTTGGATTTGGAGGGCGAAAAAGCGAAGGAATTAAAGTCGCTTGCCGACTCGGTCCGCGAGAGGTTGGATATAAGAGTAGACAGTTTAGACTACGGCAATTTCGACAGGGACGTGGACGACGTTGCGGTGATTTTAAAGGCGGCGACAAGCGAAGTCAACTATCACGAGGCGCCCTCGGTCGAGATGATAAAAAAGGTTGCGAAGTCGATGAAGCTGTTTTTAAATCCGCGCTATATCAAGATTGCGAGGGAAAACGGCACTGATAAACCGGTTGGGTTTTGCATGAGCATACCCGATTTCAATCAAATTTTAAGAAAGACCGACGGGCGGATAAAGCCGCTTACCATGCTTTTCGGAAAGAAGAAAATAACCGCAGTGCGCGGAATGCTGCAATACGTCGTACCCGAATTTCAGGGGCTTGGGGTTATCGCCGTGATTTTCGACGAAACCTATAAGACGTTTAAGCAAGAGGGCGTAACCTATTTCGAGGGCGGAACTATAATGGAAGACAACAAAAAGAGCATAGGCGTTTTGGAAAAGTTCGGCGGGGAGATTGTAAAGGTGTACCGCATTTATTCAAAAAGACTCTAAAATTTAAATCGTTTGGAAGCGTCAAAAGTTTTGCACGGGTTGGTTGACAAGGGAAAATTTTAGTGTTAATATAACTCGTATAGAATAAACGGGCAGTTCGTAACCATCCTGCCTTGCGGAAAATGCAAAATCAAAACTAGGGACAACAGCGTGTAAAAATTATAATTTCGTTGCATCCTTAGCGGGTGCAATTTTTTATGCGGAAAGAGTGAGAAAATGGAGAGATACGGAGTTATAAACGAGAAACGGAAGCGGGAAATAGTGCTTTTAAGGGGCAAGGGCTGCGTTTATCGAAAATGCGTTTTTTGCGATTATTATGCGGACGGCTGTCGTGACGAAGACGAGAATTTTAAGTTAAATAAGAGCGTTCTCGACAAAGTTACGGGCGTTTACGGCGACTTGGAAGTCATAAACAGCGGCTCGGTGTTCGAACTTGACGGTAAAACTTTGGAATATATCAAAGAAGTCTGCGCTCGGGTGGGGATAATGACTCTGCATTTCGAAGCGCATTATCTATACCGTGCTAAAATCCCCGCTCTCAGGAACGCCTTCGAAAATTTCGATTTGAAAATGAAACTCGGGCTGGAAACGTTCGAATACGACGTGCGGGAAAACTATTTAAAGAAGGGCATAGACTGCCGTGACGTAAAGGAAATTTGCCACGGGTTTGACGAAGCCAATTTTCTATTTGGCATAAAAGGACAAACAAAAGAGAGCATGGAACGGGATATTTTGTTGGGGCTTGACAATTTCGAAAGGATTTGTATCAATATAATGAACGAAAATTCGACTTCCGTGCAGCCCGATAAGGACGTAATAAGGATATTTACCGAGGAAATTTATCCGAAATACAAGGACGATTATAGGATGGATATACTTATTAACAATACTGATTTCGGAGTAGGCGATTGAAAGTGTACTCATCGCCGTATACGGACTACGCTTGTCCGTGCGCTCGGTAATTGTACGCGCCCTCGTGCCCGTCGGCAACTGGTGGCTGTCGGCGGTGCGGCTACGCTTTCAATACAATAATTCAAAGGAGTAAGGAATGAACGAGCTTTTATTAATAGGTTCTTTGGTAGTTATTTTCGGCGCGACGATATTGGCGTACAAGTTTTTCGGGAAGAGCGGGCTTTATTGTATGACGGGCATTGCTACGATTTGCGCCAATATAGAAGTTCTTATTTTGATTAAGGCGTTCGGAATGGAGCAAACGCTCGGAAACGTGCTGTTTGCCGTAACCTTTTTGATAACCGATATTTTATCCGAGTGCGAAGGAAAAGAAGCCGCGAACAAAGCGGTCCTTATCGGAATGTTTTCGTCGTTGATTTTCCTTGTGCTGAGTCAAAGCTGGTTGCTGTATACGCCGAGCGACACGGACTGGGCGACGCCGTCTATTAAGGCAATTTTTTCGAATACGCCGCGTATGCTGTTTGCTTCTTTTACCGTATACGCGATAAGCCAAACGTTCGACGTGTGGCTGTATCACAAATGGTGGAACTTTACCGAAAGGAAATTCGGGGACAAGCGGAAATTTTTGTGGCTGAGAAATAACGGCTCGACTTTGATAAGCCAGCTGCTTAATACGGCGCTGTTTACGGCGGCGGCGTTTGCGGGCACGTACGATACGAAAACGCTCTTGTCGATATTCGCTTCAAGCTACGTTATATACGTCTTTACCTCGCTATTAGACACCCCGTGCGTCTATATCGCAAGGAAAATTGCCGACGATAGAAAACTTAGATTGAGCGTTTAATTTGCGCAACGGTAGCTTATTCCTCTTCCGCTTGCGTGCGAAAAACGTATTCGGCAGTACCGTGTTTTTTATAAGTTACGGTAATTTTGTAAATTTTATTTCCTTGAAGTTGGGTGCCGTGATTTGTAAGGTCGTTAGTTCTTATAACGCAGCCTTCTAAACGTCCGTTAAGGTCGTATTGGTCTACGTTAATAAGTTTAACGGCAACTTTTGTACTTACGCCAAAGTTATAGTTCATTTTCTTCTCGAATATAAACTTCTCGCAGTCTTGTGCTCCGTCTAACAAATCGATATTGTCCACGGTTTTTTGGTGTAAAGTGTAATTCGTCAATGTGGCAGGGAAGCCAACGCTGTAAGTTCTGTGGTCAAAGTTGTAAAAGACGGTAACGTTTGCGCCAGGCGGGATTCTGTATGTGTCGGGAACGTATCCGACTAAATATTCGCCGCAAAAGTCGTAGAAAGCTATTCCGTATTTTTTTTCCAATCCGTTATCCGCGTTAATACACGTAGATTCAAAAGTCGTGCCGTCGGCGTAATTAACGGTAATAGTCTTCGTCCAACCGCCGTCACAAATAACTCCGTCTAACTCGTACAATTCTTTTAGCTTGAAAAAACCGCACTTGTTTAAATCGTTAAACAGCTTCTTATATTTGCTTCGGTCCAGAGGATAGGTTTTTGTAGAAGTGGATGTTTTATACTCAGGATAAACGCTCTCGACGGTCACAAGGGTTTCGGTGGCGGTGGCGGTATCGAAATCGAATATAACTTCATTGTTGCGATCGTATCGGAAAGAAATAGAGGAAATATCTTTTCCTTTATAGGGTCTTGAACAGCCGATTAAAGAGAAAGAGGTTGCAATCAGACAAATTATAACGAGCAAACGCAATAGCTTTTTCATGTTAATCCCTCGAACGCGGTTGTTTATACTTTAATTATATATACGGCAAATGACGCAGTCAATAGGCAAATGGTTTTCGAGGGCATAGCGAATTTATCTTTCGCAAAAAATATCCGCCGTTTTGGGTTTCGCCCCATTCCGACGGATAAATTTTTGATTATAACGTCAATTAAAATTTAGGTTGCGTAGACAGCGCGTTATCCTGCCGCCTTAGACGAGCATTTTTCCGTCTTCGTCGATAACTATCATCACCTTTATTTCCTCGCCCGTTTCCATATCGAAATACATATAATACGTTATTTCGTTCATCGTCGTGACGACTTCTTTTGCGAGAATTTCCGTGTTCCATTCGGTGGGGATAAGGCACAACGTTTGGCTTACGACGGTGAGTCCGCTCCCGACGGTTATCGCAGTATCGGTCGGCGTTTCTATTTGCCTTTCGGTATGGTTATATAGATAGTTTTGCGCTTCCAGTCCGATGAGGTCGCCCGTTTGAGAGCAAACTTTGACTTTTATCAGGTCCGGATAGACGACTACGCCGTTTTCGTAATGGGCAAAGTTGATATACACGGTTGAATTGTTGTTGCAAACCCAAACTTCTTTCAAATTTTCGTAGCCGAAGCGCGCAAGGTATTCCTTTGCCTTTTCCACGCATTCGTCTTCGGTAAGTTGCGGGTCGTCGATTTCGCAATAGGCGTTGTACATCGTAAGAAGTCCGCCCGCTTTACTGAGTTGCGCCGTGCCCGTGTTTCTGCCCAAAGTGAACTGATAAAGATACGTCGGTATGCTGGACGAACCCTCGCCTATGGATTCCACGTCGGTCGCGTCGGGGAAATAGGTCGCGATAAGCTCCATTCCCTTTTCGGGGGTAATCTCGTCCTTGCCGGTTAAATATTTCGTTTCGCGGTCGTTAAGTCCGTCGCTGAACGGTCCGTCGTAAATCATTTCGGGGTATTCTACCGAAGAATGACTCTTGATTGCGTTCTCTATGAGGCTGTAATCGGATAGTACGGAGCTGTCTAATTTCTCGCCGCTCGTCAGCGTTTCCTGCGCCTTTGCAAGCTCGACGTTCAGTCCCTTTACAACGTTGTAATAGGACTTTAAGTTTTGGTTCTCCTTGTCGGAAAGGCTGCCTGACTGCAATTTCAAAGATAGGTAATAGCAGTAGTCGCCAAGCTGGTTTAAGAATTTGACGACCTTGTCTAATTCCTCGCTTTCGGCTCCCAGTTGCGAAAAATCGGAAGCCGCTACGTCGCATTCGCGCCAAACGTCGTTTAGCAACTGTCTTTTTAAAGTTGTGCCGTTTAGGACGGAGATTTTGGATAATTTAAGTTCTATATCCGACATGTTGTCCATGGTTTCGTAATAGGATTTTTCGTAGACGGCGTTGAGTCGTCCTTGCGCGGTTTTCCGCCTGTTTTCGATTATTCCGAGCGCGACGGAAAGTCCCGCTACCGCCAACACCAAAACGGCGACGGTAATGCCTATCAATATTTTCGATTTCTTAGTCATAGCTGCTCCTTATACGCAAAATACGTGTTTGCCGATGGTGAGTTTGATGGTTTTCGAGCGTATCCATTTATTCGTCGCCGTGGCGGGGTTGTAATAGAAAAGACATCCGTAAGTCGGGTCCCAACCGTTTAAAGCGTCCTTTGCCGCGCGGATGGCGGAGTCGTTTGGAGTAAGGTTTATCTGCCCGTCGCTTACGACGTCGAACGCGCCCGCTTGGTAAATCACGCCGCTTATGGAATTGGGGAAAGACGAACTTCTCACCCTGTTAAGGACCACTGCGGCAACGGCGACTTGACCCGTATACGGCTCGCCGCGAGCCTCGCCGTAAACCAATCGCGCGAGCAAATACGCGTCGCCCGACGAAGACGAAGCAGCGCCGCCCGACGAAGACGAGGTTAGCGATATTCCCATAGCAGCCGCCGTTTTCGACCCGACTATGCCGTCGGCAGTCAGCCCGTTGGAGCGTTGGAAATACTTTACCGCGGCGGTGGTTTTACTGCCGTATATCCCGTCCACGCTGCCCGTGTAATATCCCCAGTTTTTGAGTTTGGTTTGAATGGTCTTTACCGTAGAACCCGTACTGCCTTGTTTGTAAACGGTCGCGGCTTCCGCTTCGTCGCCGTTTTCCAGAAAACCGCCGAAAACCAGCAGGGCGGTCGTCGCGACGGCAACGAGGCATATCGCGCAAACGGTAATATTGAATATTCGCAATTTATTTGCTTTTGTCTGTCTAATCGTTTTCTTTGCCATTTCTCCTCCATTTTTCTATGATTTCTTTAATCAACGATTTATACTTAATTTCTCCGTCGTCTTCTTCGCCGACGAAGCACAGCGGCGGGTACGCGACGCACCACCAGTTGTCGCCCTTGCCGCTCCCCAAATTTATGATTACCGCTTTGTAATAGCCGCTTTCCAAAACGACGTCGCCGTAGGATTTCGTAGGAAATTCTTCCGTTCTTATTACGGCTTCCGCACCGTAAAAAAAGCCGTTGTCCGCAAGGACCTTTTCGCTCAACGCTTTCAATTCCGGAAGTTTGCTTTTTATGAGCTTTTCGGCTTCCGCTGCGGAATCGACTTCGGCAAGATACGGCGTCAGGTAGTTGACTACCGCGTCCCGAACCTTTAATTTGACGGCTTGGTCTGCGTCCGAGTTGCTGTCGGCGCGGATATGTAATCTCAAAAATTCGGAATTGTCTTTCGTTGCGGAAACGCAACCGCACACCGCGAAGACGGTCAGAATAACTACGAACATAAATAACGCAAGGATTTTGGAATTTTTCATAATGCGTATTATTGCCGCGTCGGTTGTTTTTATACCGCAAGATAGGCGCGTATTTTATTTTTGTAACCGTCAAAACGGCGGCAGGCGCGTAAAAATTAAATTCGATTTTACAAATTTTGAGAAATTATATTGCAAAGTTGATAAAAGTGTATTAGAATAAAAAAGATAATTAAGTAGAAATAACCGAAAGGAGAAAAAAGATGAAAAAAGTTATACGTAACGCATTGTTTTTGATCTTGGTGTTGACGGTCGCGTTGGCTTTCGTCGCATGCAAAGGCAATGAAGACGCGGAGTGCGAACATTCGTACGGCGAGTGGAGCGTGACGGAACCTGCGACTTGTACGGAAAAAGGTTTGAAGACGCGTATTTGCACCCTGTGCCAAAACGAGGAAACCGAAGAAATAGACGCAATCGGACATAACGTTTCCAATTGCGTTTGTGCAAATTGCGGAATGACTACGCATACGGTGGGAGACGATTGCGTATGTACGGTGTGCGGGGTCGTTGACCATGCGGCTAAGGTGAGTAAAGACGGGTATTGCAAACACGATGAGGATATTTATTTCGGGTCGTATCCCCAAACGAAAATCACCGGCGACAATTTGACGGCGACGTTGACGCGTATGGCGGGAGCGCTGCCCTCGTCCGACGACGCGCAAGGCTGGACGGGATACAATTATTATCTCGAAGGCAAAGCGGAAAGTTATATGTGGTATATAGATAAGGAATACGGCGGAACTCGGTATAGAGGCGTTTACTTCTCGTTCTACCGTCCCACTTTGTGCAGCGACAGCGGCGAGAGGGAACATTCCGAACAAGGCAACAACGGTTACAGCGCAGGACGCGTTTATTGGTTCAAGTTCGAGCCTATCAAATGGAGCGTGCTGGAAGTCAGAAGCGGGACGACGCTGCTTTTGGCGGAGCTTGCCGTAGACAGCCAATCTTATTATCATTCCGAAAAAACCAATGACAGCAATAAGACTGCAAACAACTATGCGGAGAGCGAGATAAGGAAGTGGCTTAACGAGACTTTCTACAACACCGCGTTCAACGCCGTACAAAAAGAACTCATACAGACGACTGCGGTTGCCAACGGCGCGGAGAGCACGGGAGACGAAGACAACGAATACGCGTGCGCGGACACGAACGATAACGTATTCTTGTTGTCTTTTGAAGAAATCACTCAAAGCGCGTACGGGTTCAGCAGCAACGAAAAACTTGAAGACGAGGCGCGTTGCGCGCAATCAAGCGACTACGCGAAGAGTCAGGGTTGCTGGAACAGCAGCAAGAACGGAAACAATTATTGCTATTGGTGGACGCGTTCACCCGAAAGCGACGATGAATACGAAGTACGCGTTTTAAGCAGCTCGGGACATGCGAAATTGTCGAACAGCGTTGAAGATACTTCTATCGGCGTAAGACCCGCAGTGAGAGTGAAGCTGTCGTAAGGAAGGCAAGTATTTACGGTTTGGAAATTACACCTTGTCGGCTTTTAACCGTTGGGTAGGTCGGCAAGGCGTTTTATTTTGCGACTTTTAATAATGATAGCATTAAATTTGCGTAAATCGCTTGAAAAAAAAATGTTTATATGTTAAAATAGCCTAGCATAATAAATTTATGGGAGTATAGCAATGTTGGAAATGATGCTTTTGGCGGTAGAACCTTATAAAGTATACACCGTATTTTCAATTATTTTTATGGTGCTTATGGTGCTTTTGAGTATCGCCATGATAATAATAGTAGTTCTACAACAAGGGAACAGCGACAATTTAGGTGCGATAGCGGGCGGCGCGGAGTCGTTCTTCGGCAAGAATAAGGCGCGCAGTTTGGACGGCAAGTTCAAGAGATGGACGATAATAATCGCAATTGCGATTTTGGTAACGAGTATCTTGTTCTTCGTGTTCCAGATTTTGAAAAACGCAGTGTAAGCTTGCGAGATTGCAAAAAAATTGCGAGGGTTCCTTGGTAAAGGAACCTTTTTTTTACGCGTTGCTCCCGACCAGTTGTTGCGCGGAAATTTACCCGCGAAGAAATCCTGCAACAACCGTTCTACTAGGTTGCTAATATGCCGATAATATGTTAATATATAATAATACGCGTACGCATATGCGCGAGAGGAGAAATTATGACGGTAATAGCCACCAACAAAAAGGCTTATCACGAATATTTTATTGAGGAGACTTTCGAAGCCGGAATACAGCTCGTTGGGAGCGAGGTTAAGAGTTTAAGGAACGGCGGCGTTAATTTAAAGGACAGCTTTGCGCTCGTTAAAAACGGAGAGCTGTTTTTGATAAACGCGCACATTTCGCCGTATAAAATGGGAAGTTACTTCAATCCCGACCCGAGGAGAGACCGCAGGCTGCTTATGCACAAGAAAGAGATTTCAAGGCTACGGGGGAAGATGGAGCAAAAGGGTTATGCCCTTATCGTTACTAAAATTTATTTCAAACAGGCGCTCGTCAAGGTGGAAGTCGCGCTCGCAAAAGGCAAGGAGCTTCACGACAAGCGTCGGGCGCTTAAAGAGAAACAGTTGAACCGCGAAACGGCGCGAGCGTTGGCGGACTACAATTAAGAAACTTACAATCGGAGGATACAAATGTTCAAAATCGATACGAAATGCGTTCAGGGCGGGTACGAGCCTAAAAACGGCGAAGCACGGCTTTTGCCTATCTGTCAGTCTACAACTTATAAATACGATACGCCCGAAGAGATGGGCGACCTTTTCGATTTAAAGAGAGAGGGATTTTTCTATACCAGACTTGCTAATCCTACGGTTGACGCGTTGGAGAAAAAGATTGCCGCGCTTGACGGCGGAATAGGCGCAATCGGCTGCGCCAGCGGAATGGCGGCGACGACTTTGGCGGTTTTAAACGTTTGCCACGCGGGCGACAACATCGTATCGCTTGCAACTATTTACGGCGGCACTTACAACCTCTTTTCCACGACGCTGCCGAAAGTCGGGATAGAATGTAAATTCGTCGAGCCCACTGCGACTTTCGAGGAGATAGACGCGCTTATCGACGAGAAGACGAAAGTTATTTTTTGCGAAACCATTGCAAATCCCGCAGGCTACGTTGCGGACTTCGAGAAGCTCGGAAAAGTCGCGAAAAAGCACGGGGTACTTTTATACGTCGACAACACTTTGGCGACTCCCGTCATCTGTCGTCCGCTGGAATGGGGCGCAAACGTAGTGGTTTATTCCACTACCAAGTACATGGACGGACACGGTTCCAGTTTGGGCGGAATGATAGTAGACGGAGGCAACTTCGATTTTAACGCGACTTCGCGTTACCGCGATTTTACCGAGTCCGACGAGAGCTATCACGGCATGGTGTACGCCCGCGATTGCGGCAAGGCGGCGTTTTTGACGAAAGCCCGCGCGCAGTACATGAGAGATATAGGCGCGCAAATGGCGCCGCAAAACGCTTTTCTTACCTTTTTGGGCACGGACACTTTGCATCTCAGAATGGTTCGTCACAGCGAAAACGCGCTTAAAGTCGCCAAGTTTTTACAGGCAAGCCCGTCGGTCGAATGGGTGAAATACGGCGGATTGGAGAGCGATATAAACTATCCGTTGGTCAAAAAATATTTCGATAAAGGAATGGATTCCGGAATGGTCACTTTCGGAATAAAGGGCGGAAGAGAAGCCGCGGCTAAGTTCCAAAAAGCGTTAAAACTTTTTAAGATAGTAACTCACGTCGCGGACGCGAGAAGCTGCGTTCTTCATCCGGCGAGCACCACGCACAGGCAGCTTAGCGACAGTGATTTGATTGCTTGCGGAATAAGCGACAATCTTATAAGACTGTCCGTAGGTATAGAGGACGGAGAGGATATCTTAAAAGATATCGGCGAGGCTTTGGAAGCGAGCAATAATAAGTAATATTGATTAGGGAATAGGCAAGGATAAAATTAAGGAGAGAAAATGCCGATAGTAATACCAAAGGATATACCCGCGTTTGACGTCTTAACGAAGGAAAACATCTTCGTTATGGGCTCGGCGCGGGCAATGATGCAGGACATACGACCGATTGAGATTGCAATTTTGAACCTCATGCCGACCAAAGTTGAAACGGAAACCCAACTCATGCGTATGTTGTCCAACAGCCCTTTGCAGGTCAATATTACGCTGATAAGGACGGCGTCGTATAATTCCACCAACATTTCGAAATCGCACTTGGAACGCTTCTACGTCACCTTCGACGAAATAAAAAACAGACGCTTCGACGGCATGATAGTTACGGGCGCGCCGGTGGAAACTATGGACTTCGAGGACGTAACGTATTGGAAAGAGCTATGCGAGATTATGGACTATGCGGAACGTATGGTAACCAGCACCGTATTCATTTGCTGGGGCGCGCAGGCGGCTCTTAATTATTACTACGGCATAGGCAAACGGAAATTGCCCAAAAAGCTTTTCGGCGTGTTTAAAAACCGTGCGACTATGGCTTACGAACCGTTGCTTAGGGGGCTCAACGACACGTTTTCGGTACCCCATTCGCGCCATACCGAGATAGACGAGAAGTCCTTGCGCGAGGACGGTCGGTTGGTGGTTTTGGCGGAAGGGAATGAGTGCGGAATATCTATTGCAAAGTGTATCGACAATAGAAAATTCTTTTTCTTCGGGCATAGCGAATACGACCGTGATACCTTGAAAAGGGAGTACGACAGGGACGTCGATAAGGGGCTGGATATCGAACCGCCGCAACATTATTTTATAAACGGCGGGCTTGATATCGACATGAGCTGGAAAAGCACGGGGACTATGATATACAACAACTGGTTAAACTATTACGTTTATCAAGTTACGCCTTACGATATATAGGAGAGCGGATTTGCGGGTCTCGAAGCTGTATCTTGAAAATTTTTTGAGTTACAAATCGCTTTTCTGCGAGTTCGGGGAGGGCTTGAACGTCCTCGTCGGGCAAAACGCCGCGGGAAAGACGAACCTTGCCGAGAGTATCTTTTACTGCTCGGTAGGCAAGAGCGCGAGAGGTTTAAAGGACAAAGAGCTCATATCTTGGGACGCAGACGGGAAAGGCGCGAGAATAGGCTTGCGGGTGGAAAGGAAGTACGCGGCGCACACTATCGATATTCGCATCGATTCGCAGGGAAAAAAGCGCATAACGGTGGACGGACTGCCTATAAGCAAAATAGGCGAGTTGATGGGAGTGCTTAACACCGTTTATTTCTCGCCCGACGAATTGAAGCTTATAAAAGAGTCGCCGTCGGACAGGCGGCGGTTTATGGACATGAGTCTTTGCCAACGGGACAGGCTGTATTTTTACAAGCTGACGGAATACAACAAGCTGCTGGCGCAAAGAAACAAGCTTTTAAAAAACTACAAACAAAGTCCGTCGCTTAAAGACATGAACGACATAATAGTCGCTAAAATGGCGAGCGCGCAGGAGTACGTTATAGTTAAACGGCGGGAGTTTTTGGACAAGCTTGCGCCGCTTGCGGCGGCGCGGCACGCGACAATAACCGACGGCAAGGAAAAGCTGGAACTTGCGTACGAAACGGAAGCTATCGACATGGGCGATATAAAAAATTCGCTCGTTAAACTCTACGACGACAGCTTCGAAAAGGACTCCCGATTGGAGTATACGACGGTCGGCGTGCACCGCGACGACATTAAAGTTTTGGCGGACGGGATAGACGTGAGAAAGTACGGTTCACAGGG
>CAYVEU010000051.1:0-12435 GCA_964450015.1 uncultured Christensenella sp.
ACGGCGCGGGCAAGTCCACGGCTATAAAGTGCATAACGGGTTTGGCTACGCAGACGACGGGTAAGATAACGGTTTGCGGGTACGATACGGTTAAGGAACATTCGAAAGCCGTTTCGAATATCGGCGCGATTATCGAGAACCCCGATATGTATCTCGAATGGTCGGGTGAGGAGAATTTGAAATACCTTGCGAAAATCGGCGTCGACAAAAGTCAGGTTACGCCGAATATGACTTTTAAAGAGTACGTCGACGGACGGATAGAGGACGTTTTAAAGCTCGTCGGGCTGTACGAAAGGCGCAAGGACAAAGTTTCCAAATATTCGCTCGGCATGAAACAGCGGTTGGGGATAGCGCAGGCGCTGTTATCCCGCCCCAAGCTTCTTATTTTGGACGAGCCGGCAAACGGTCTGGACCCGCAGGGTATCCGCGATATGCGCGATATAATAATCAAGCTTGCGCACGAAATGAAAATGGCGGTGCTCGTCAGCAGTCACGCGTTAGCCGAAATGCAGCTTCTTTGCGACCGTTTCGTAATAATCAAAAAGGGCAAAATCGTCGCTTCGTTCGTATCGAACGAATTAAACGCCGAAAACGGCGGCAGCGTAGTAATCGTCACCGTGGACGACGTAGTTAAGGCGCGGGATATTATAAAGGAAAAATTCGCTCTCGACGCGAAAATGGTCGGGTCGGGCAAGCTGGAAGTGACGACCGACAACCGCGGGGATATTACGAAAGAACTCATCTTGGGCGGAGTAAACGTCCTGGGAATTGCGGAAAAGGAAATATCGCTCGAAGACGCGTTTATGAAAATCACGGCTAATACCGTCGAAAAGCCCGAAACGGTCGAAAAAGCCGACGTAGAGGAAAAGACCGCGGC
The DNA here is from genome assembly GCA_964450015.1 of uncultured Christensenella sp. GTDB lineage: Bacteria > Bacillota > Clostridia > Christensenellales > DTU072 > CAG-1782. Next base: position 878 of record CAYVEU010000051.1, read on the forward strand.
GGAAAACGGCGACTTAAAGGAGGGCGAATAATGTTCGGACGCGTTTTCACGGGAGAATTTAAAAAGCTGATTCGTCCCAGAGGCTTAATAGTACTCGGCGTGCTTTTCGTCATTTTCTTTATCATTTTTGCCGTGTTTTATAACCTTAATATAGAGGCTATGCTCGGGAATCTCGATGATTTTTTGGTTGAAAACGGCGAAGAAGGAATTTTTTCGAAGCCGAATTATTTCGACGAGGACGGCAACCCGATTTCCGCCGAAGAGTACGGCGAAAGATACGGTTATATCGGTTTGGATTATTTAGAACTTGCCAACGAGAACAATATAGATAGGATAATAGCCGAGGTCGAGGCGCAAGTGGAATATTGCAAAACCGTAGACCCGAAACATCAAGCGGCGGCTTTAAGTCTGTATCAAGGTGATTTGGCTATGCTTAAATATATGCGCGACAACGGCGTATACGGCGATTTGAATATCGAAGGGCGGACAAGCTTCGGCATGAAGAACGCGGAAAGCTTCGTTACGACCTACTTTACCGTCGTTCTTGCGATACTGATTATATACGGAATAGTTATCGGCGCAGGATTGTACGCGGACGAATATAAGCGCGGGACGATAAAGCTGGTAATGCTTCGCCCGATATCCAGAGCGGGGCTTACGGGCGCCAAGCTTTTGGCGGCGTTTGCGTATCTTGCCGGTATTTCGGCGCTTATGAGCCTAATATCTTTCCTTTACGGGCTGATAAGCTTCGGGAGCGTTGCGACGGAGACGGTTTACGTCGTGTTCAACCGGTCGTCGGTGATAAAGTCCACGGCGGGCGGCGTCGTGTTTTATCAAATGTTCTTTAAGGCGCTGGAAATGTTCGCAATCGTTACTCTTGCGTTTATGATAGGCACGGTGACGAGGAAGAAGACGTTATCGATAGTCGTATCGTTGGTTATAGAGCTCGGTTTGGTGGCGGCAATTCTCAACTCTATTGGACTGGAAAGATTTTTATTCAGCACGAATTTGGATTTGTCGATTTATTTCGGGATTTCGACGAGTATTCCCGCCGGCGGCAATTTCTTTATCGCACTTACGATGCTTATAGTGTATCTCGCCGCTATCTTATCCGCGCTGTTTATAACGGTGGAAAAGAGAGATATTATTTAGACGAAAGCAAAAAGGAAAATTATTATGCGGGACAAAACGGCGGTTTTGGATACGGTGGAGAAAATACGGCGAGGAACGGAGGAATTTTTCAATTCCACTATCTTTATATGGTTCGTTGCGGCGATAACTCTCGTATTTTGGTGGACGAAGCAAGAATTTGCGGGCTTGGTCGTAATTATTACGCTTATAGCCCTCGTGCTGTTCGTTTGCCGTGACGCAAGCCCTGTCATGACGTGCTTTATATTCGTTTTCTTCGTATTCAGCGACATGTTCATTTCCTTTGACGGCAGAGAGCTGTGGCTGTTGTTTATCCTCTTGCCAATAGCGGGCTTTATCTACAATATAATAAGATACCGTGCGCAAAATTTCGCAATCAAGGGCTTTTCGCTCGCGTTTTTGCTCGCGCTCGTACCGTGGCTTATGCAAGGCGTAACGCGAGGAGGGAGAAATCCCAAAGAAGTCGCAATCTGTCTAGCAATCGGCGTTGCGTTCGTTGCGGTCTATTTCGGAATATCGGTTTGCGCGAGAAGAACCGACGGAAGATGCGAGTATATTGCAAAAGTGCTGCTTGCGTTGGGCGTTTTGATAAGCGTTCAAATTTTGATTTTCTATTTAGGCAATAAAGATTACAAATTTTCCAACGACTATATCATGCTCGGGTGGGGGACGAGAAACCCCGTTGCCGCGATTTTGGCGCTTACCATGCCGTCGTCGTTCTATTTCGCGACCAAAAAGGGGAAACTCAATTTCCTGTTTATCGCGTTGGGATGCGCGGAATTCTTATTGGTCCTTTTATTAAAAAGCCGCGGCGTGACGTTGGTTTCGACGGTTGGTATTTTGGCGATGTTTATCTATACGCCCATAAAAGCCGCAAACAGAAAGGGCGCGATAATTTTGGAAGCGGTGTTCGTGGCGGCGGCGATCGGGATGACGATTTTCGCATTCGACAAGGTGGAAAGGTTGTTCAGTCGGTTTATAACGAGCGGCCTGGACGGACTTGGCAGGCTCGACCTGTTCAAAGAGGGCTTGCGCGTATTCAAGCGTTTCCCGATATTCGGCGCGGGGTTCGACTTCAAAACCGACGTCTACTACTATCACGTGCCCGATTCCCTCGGTCCCGTGTATTATCACGATACCTTTATTCAAATTTTGGCTTGTTTCGGAATATTCGGACTGTTGGCGTACGCATATTTGTATTTTTGGCGTTACCGCATAGCGCTGACTAAAATGACCGCCGTGAAGTTCGCCTTGCTTGTGGGTATGCTCGTTTTGGAAGGATACAGCCTTGTGGACACCGTTTATTTCCAACCTATGGCGTACTGCATAATGATGTTTATAAGCCTTTGCATGGAAAAGGACCTCGCAAAAGAGGAAGCCGTTCCGATTTGTATCCGCTTTATAAAATATGCGCGAGGGGCAGCGTAATTCCGACCACTCGTGCGGGCAAAAAGCGAAAAAGCGTGGTTTCCGCTTTTTGAGAGAGCAAATTTATTATACGCTAACTATTATTCGTCATTTTGCTTGCATTTACCTTATTTCTTAAAGTAGGTTTTTGCACCTTCCCTAGAAAACAAAAGTGCAACTTTTGCACTTTATTAAAAAACAAAAAGTGCAACTTTTGCACTTTTTATTGTAAGCTATGCAATTTGCTTTTTAAATTACGACAAGTCTAAGCTGGGAATATAATAAAGCGTTGACAAATAAACAACGGGATTTGAATTTCAAATCCCGTCGTTTTTTAATCTTTATTGAAAATAGAATGTTAATGATATTTGGCTAGTTGTATAGGTAGCTTTTTCTGATGTTGTATGGTGGCGGTGTGACCCGAAATAAAGGTAGAATATGTCTGGAATGTTCCTATTTGGATAGAATTTGTCCGAATACCAATCATTGCCTTTTTTGCCAGATACAGTTTCAATATGAATATTCGACCATACTAGGCTATTGTCAGGGAAGCGATGTTGAGAATGGCTGTCATTACTGGCCCAACCGTTTCTTTTAGCAGTTGTAAGGTATAGTTCTTGGTATCCATCACTAGTTTCCTCCATATAAACGCTGAGGTTTATTTGGGTTACTGTCATACTGAGTCCGTAATTTGATAGAGTTTTTTTAATATCTGACAAGCTGAAACAAGCATATACATCTTGGGCTGTTTTATTAGAGGTAAAAGAACTACCGTTATCAGGAGATTTTGTAATTTGGAAAGCAGTAGCTTTGTAATTTCCTGTTCCCGATTCCGAGAAACTTCCACTTACGGCAATATGGCGCGTATTTACAAAATAGCTTTTCAGTTGTAGCATATTACCGACTAATTTTACATCGGTGTCATTCACTTTCCAACCGTTAAATTTATAATAGACGTCGCCTGTAATTGTGACGGGAGAAGTTTCGAACGTGCGAGAACTGTTTGTTTTCGTAGGTTGTACGTAGTTAATAGTATCTACTTCGTCAAGCGAGTCGAAAGTATATAACTTATAAGACGGAGTATTATTAGAACCGCTTATTGACATCTCTACGCCATAGTTGTCGTTGACAGTAACTTCGACCTTAATATTTTTAATTATAATATCGAAAGATGTAAGAATACAAGTTTCGGCAAATCTTAGCTGTAAGCCTGATTGTAGATATTGATATAAGAAATCCACGGAATAAGAGAGAGTCTTATCTCCTTTTGAAGAGCCGCTCTTTTTAGATAATAAATTTTTCCCGCCGGATATTAAGTCAAATTGCACGTCTTGATTTGTATCAAACGTCACTTTGAGGGTTGCAGTACCGCACATTTTTGAAAGCACGGTGTCATTAAAGTTAGCAAGGTCGCTTAGCTGTACATATATGCTGCCATTGACAATTTGAGATAATCCGGGGTCGGTAATCGTAAAATCTTTCGGTGTATAAACGGCATATTTTGCACTTTTCCTTGCGGTTAGAACAATATCTTCATCTTCTGTTGTGTTCACTGTGGCGTCATCTAAAATAGGCGAGTTAGTCGCTTCGTCAATCCAAGCGCCGTCAAATATAAAATCGTCATTTTGCAACGTCATTTTGTCTTTCACTTTGTCTGTGTAAGTTTTTATAGCTTCGCCGTAATATGCCACAAAGTCAGCCGCTTCGTTGCCGTAATTTAAAATTAGGTTTACGGAAATGAGGTCCCAAACCGGAACGGCGTCAATATTTTCCGCCGGCATTTCGGTGTAATCGCCAAAGTTCCAGCGGACGAATTTCTGTCCTATGGGTGCTGTGGGGTTGCCGACGCCAAGACTGTCAAGGTCAAGACTGTCAAGCTTGGTGCCGTATTCTACTTCCAGTTCGGCATGCTTTTCGGTATACACGTCAGTGCTGTTCGTCGAATAGAAAGTAATGATAAACTTCGCTTTCGTCCATTGCGCGGTAACGTTGATATCATATGCCGGCATTGTTTCGGGCAGGACGGTGTCCCATCCCGAAAATTCGTGTCCGATCTTCGTCGGGTTTTCGGGGGCAAGTGTGATTTCTTCGCCGAAGTTAAAGGATTTTTGTAAATAAAGTTCGCCCGCCGCAGTAAGATAATAGGTGACGGTATAGCTGTTTACCGCAAAGTCGGCGTATATTTCCGTATCCGTTGCGGGCATTGTTTGCGGGATTTCCGCCGACCAGCCGATAAAGGTATGTCCTTCCTTTTGCGGGTCTTCGGGCGTGAATATTTCCTCACCGTAGGAATATATTTTGCTTTCAAGTACTTCTTCGCTGTCTAAAAATTCAATTTTATATTGAAGCGCGACCCATTTTGCGTACAATATTACGTCTTGCGTAATAGGAGTTTCGGGATTGAAATAATTTTCGAATTTGTCGTCGGCAAACCAACCGTCAAAGCGGTAGCCTTCGCGTTCGTTATTCATATCCTCGGTATAGCGAGAGCTTAAAAGAGAGCCTTTTGCGACTATAATCGGGTCAAACGCTCTGTCGGGGATGCCGGTAACGAAGATTACGTTAATCAAGATAGTTTCTTTCGTCCAATCGGCGAAAAGTACCGTATCGCTTGTGATTGTATCGACCTCAAACAGGAAGCGTTTTTCAAGCGCACTGTCCTTGTACCAGCCCGCGAAGGTGTATCCGGCTCTTTCGGGCGAGGTGGGTGCGGTTATGGTTCTTCCGTGAGGAACGTTAGCGTAGGGCGAAATGGAATTGCCGCCGTTTGCGTCGAAAGTAACGGTATATTGGTTGATTTCATAAAGAGCCGTTACGGTGATATTCGATTTTACCGTGAGATTGGTCAAATCCGCCATTTCCTCGTATGAATTTTCCGTGGGTACTTTCCAAGCTGTAAACGTGTAACCGATTTTTTCGGGAGTGACGATTTCGTTCGTCATAAGAAAATCGGTTTCTACGGACGTAAACTGCTTTTCGATTTCAGTACCGCCGTCGGTATTAAATGTAATCGTGAAAACGGTAGGCGCGTATTTAGCCTTTATCGTCGTATTTTGCTTAAACAAATACGTTTCCAAATCTATTTCCGTACCATCGGCAAGAGTCCAAGCTATAAAATCATAGTACGTCTTCGTCGGGTCGGTTACCGTTATGATAAATCCGTCCTCGATGGAGGTATTGACCTTATCGGAAACGGCGCCGTTGTTGTAGTTTACCGTGACGACGTATTGTATCGGTATCCATTTTGCGTAAACGGTGGTTTTCTTCGCAATAGGCGTGTTTTCGAAATCGAACGGAATATCTCCGCCTTTTTGAGTAACCCAACCGTCGAACTTATAATATGTCTTTTCGGGGTCTTGTTCGGGTTGTTCGGCGTATTCGTAGTAGTCGACAACTACGGAAGACGCGGTTTGTCCGTTTTCGAAGCTTCCGCCTTGCGCGTCAAACGTGACGATATTGGTTATCTTTTGCCATTGCGCGAAAAGGTTTAGATTGCTTGCTACGGGCTTTGAGAAGTCGTAAATGACGTATTCGCCGTTTTCGAAGCTTGCCCAACCGGTAAGGCGGTATCCGAACCGTTCGATTTTGGTTTCGGTCAGCCGTCCGTCTACGGTTTTAGTCATCAATACCGGCGACGATATCGCAGTTCCTTCCAGTACGCCCAAAGCGCTGTCGACGGCGTAGTCCGTTTGAAAATTCAGGTTATAATCAATATTGTATTTTTTAATAACCTTAATTCTCAGCGTTTTTTGTACGTCGCCTGCGCCTACGGTAAGATAAAGTATTGTTCCGGATGGAATTAAAGCTGCGGGACGGATGATTAATTCGTCATTGTCCATGTACGCGTATTTTTGACTTTCCTCGTCAAGAGAGTAAGTTTTGGTATATCCGACTGCATTGTCGGGCAGGACGGAGAAGGAAATTTTATTTATGCTATCCGTTCCGACGGTGAAATACTTATTGGTACTGTCGGCAGGTTGTCCGCCTACGTATACGTTGTCGCTTATAGCTTCTGGTCGTACTGCTTCCGGCAAGCTTGAAGCGCTCATAAGTAAATTGTAATTTTCCAATCCGTATTTATAGAAATAAGCTTGTAGCTGTTGTGCGCGCGTACCGTGTTGCTCTTGACCGTTTTCGTCAATCCAAGTCCAATCGTTATCGGTATCACGGCTTATATCTATAAGCTCCCAAATTCCAATCAGAGACGAAGAGTCTTTTATACCCATAAGCGACGGATAGGCGTCGAGAGATTGTTGCCAATCTTTGTATACATTCGGAACTTGTGTTATAGTAGCGATTCCGAAATCAGCGCCACCCATTACGTCAACGCTTTCTTTGGTATTTATATGATTATTTGATTTCGCTGTTTCGATAGTACTGTTAAACGAAATATCTGTTGAAGCTTCGATTTTTGTAGAAAACAGCCCTTTAAACGAAGTGGAAATAGCGGTAGAAACTTCCGAGTAGTTTTTTTCGCTCACTTGTTCTTCAAGACTGTACATATTATAGAAAGCGTTCATTCTGCCGCCCATGACCGCACTTGTGATGAAGTGGGTGCCGTAGCGTTGAAACAGTATAGCGGGGTCGATATTTCTATCATACAAATCTTTTTCGAATCCCGAAGAAAGCATATTGCGGTAAGTGTCCATATCGCCTTGCATTACTATATAAAATTTTTGATCTGTAATAGTTATACAATAATAATACGCCGATTTTGCCGACTCGCTTACGACGGAATATTCGTTTTTAAGTTTAACGCTCCCGCCAACGTTTATTTTTTTAGCATAACTGACAGAAGTGGATACGTTTACGTTAAGCGCGGAATTCCATTGTTCAGCGAACTTTTCCATTGATTGTTCCGATATTATTTTCACCTGACTGGATTTGGAATTGACCTTCAAAAAGCGCATTTTCAAAAGTTCGTCGACGTTGAATATCGGGAACGAGGTTAAAACGGTGCGGTCGGACACAATAGAGTCCGCGACCACGTCGAAGCCGTAGCCTAAGAAGGATTCGAATTGATTTATATCTTTAAAGTTTCCGAATTGTTCCGTCGTGCAAACCGAGCCGTCGTAGAGGTCTACCGCCATTTCGTCGCAGTATTCGGAGGAGGAATAGTTTTCTCCGTCGCCGATTGCTTTGATTTTAATATTGTATACGCCGTCTTTAAGAGAAGAAATATTGAGTTCGTTTTTTGCGGCGGCATATTCGGTGCCGTTTATCGATACAACGTAGCTTTGAGCGTTCTCGACGGCGCTCCAACTTATTATTCCGTCGTTTATCGCAATATTTGCGGGGGACATAAGGGGAGACGCATTGTTTGTCGGCTCGGTAGGCTTCGTCGGCTCGGTAGTCGTGCCGCTTTCGTCGGGCTTTGCCGGTTCGTTAGGATTGGCGGGGTTGTCGTCAACGGGCTCGTTAGCGACGTATTCGTACGTATAAGCTTCGGAATACTGCGAGTCGTTGTATGCACCCAGCGTATGCTTCGCTTTAACCTTATATATATAGGCAGTTCCCGATTTCAGCCCGGTAGGCGTGTATCTGACGTCGGACACGGTTGCGATGTCGACTCCGTTGCAATTTACGATATACGCGTTTGCTCCGTTTACGCTGTTCCAGTGTAAGACTCCGTCAGTGACCGTGAGCCCTGTGGGCACGTCAAGATCCGTCAACGTGATTACGCCTTTGCATGCCGTCATAGCGAGCACCAAAGACAATATCGTAAATACCAGTAACATTCCCAAAGACTTCTTTTTCATTTTTCTAACCTCTCTTTATTATCGGAATACCGATTATAATTATATCAATCGGAATACCGATTGTCAAAGTTATTTTATAATTTTTTTTGTATATAAAAAATATTATGGATAATAGTTTTGGGAATTTATTGAAGGAATTACGTTTGGAAAGGGGTATGAGCCAAAAGAAAGCCGCAACCGAATTGGGATATGCCCAAAGCACGTATTGCGACTGGGAAAACGGAAAAATCGAACCTACGCTCACTGCACTCAAAAAAATATGCCTTTTGTTTAACGTCTCGGCGGACGAGCTGCTTGGGCTGGGCACCGGTAATCCGCGTTTGTATAAGGTTATATCCAACAATCGTATTATCGGGAACAAAGGGAATATAACGTTTTAGCATTTACTTTATTTGCTATTTAAGCGCGATTTTCGAACATTGACATTTAAGCCTGTTTGCGGTATAATTTCGTTGTGAAAAACTTGAAAAGAATTGCGGTTTTAATTTTGTGCGCGGTTACCGTCGCGCTTGCGTGTTTTACTCTCGTCGGTTGCAAAAACGATACCGATATAGACGACAAGGGCTATATCGTGCTGAGCTTCGACTTGAAATGGAACGGCGGGACGAAAATCGAACCGATTATTTTGGACGGCGTAGAGGAAAAGGAAATGCCCTTAGACCCCATGCGCGCGGGCTACTCTTTCGGCGGTTGGTATTTGGACGAGGGGTGCAATGAAAAATTCGAGGCGGGAGTTACCGCCCTCACAAAAGACACCACTCTATATGCAAGATGGATACCAAACGACATTCGGAATCCCGAAAATCCGATTATCGAGAACCCAAAAGGGCTTGTTTATGCCGAAAAGAAGTCGGACGACGGCAGTATCTATTACGTCGTTACGGGGTATAAAGGCGAGGAAAAGGACGTAATTATTCCGTCAAGGTACAATTCCTATCCCGTAAACGAGATAGCGGACAAGGCGTTTAAAGGCAATACGAAAATAGAAACGGTGAGTTTCGGATTGAATATAGAAAAGGTCGGCGACGAAGCGTTCCGCAACTGTACGGCGTTAAAGTCTATCACGGTCGCAAACGGAAGTTACTATTACGTTTCTGTGGACGGGTTGCTGTACAACAGTCGGCGTACGACGCTTATTTGCGCCCCCTCGGCAAGCGCGTTGAAAAAGATTACGTTCGCCAAAGAGGTCGCGTCGATAGAAAACTACGCGTTGGCAAACTGCGAGTTCGAGGTGGAGTTCGCAAGCAAAAGCGAGTATACGGAAATAGACAAGTACGACTTTGCCGGATTTAAAGGCAAGTTGACGGTAGGGAAGTCGATTGCGGCGATAAGGCAATACGCATTCAAAGAGGCGATGTGCGAGATAGTTTTCGGCGACGAGTGCGCGGTAAACGAGCTGGGCACGGGGGCGTTCGACGGTTACAAAGGCGCGAAGCTTACCGTACCCGCGACGGTGACGTCGCTGCCCGCTCACGTCTTCAACGGGTGCTATGCGGTAATAGATTTGTCCAAGACGGGAATTAAAAAACTGTCCAGAAACAGTTTTGCGGGATATCTCGGCGAAACGTTGGTAATCCCCGCGCAAGTTACGGATATAGAGGAATACGCGTTCTACAAAAGCACGACGAAAGTAACTTTCGCTTCGGGCAGCGAATACGCTTCGGTAAAGACGGACAGCTTTACGGAATTTAACGGCGAAATAATTTTCCCGTTTACCGTCAACAAGGTCGAGAAAAACGCATTCCGCAGGGCGCAAGGGCGGGTTACGTTCGGGAAAGCGCAGAGCGATATAACATTCGACAGCGGTTATGATAACGAATTCAAGGGTGAATTTATATACGCCTAAAAATTAAAAAAACCGTTATATTTTTGATTGACAACGCATTTCGAAATTGATATAATTGATTAGCTTGCGATATTTCGCGGGCAAATTGTTCATTGAAGGAGTTATTTTAGTGGACAAATTCATAAAAGAAGTGCCCCGAGAGCGTATGGTGGCGGGCTACCGTCGTACGGTCAGAGGGATCCTTGCGGGTCAAATAAGGTGTGTTTTGATAGCAAGGGACGCGGACGACCACATAAGCGAAGAACTGCGTAGGCTTTGCAAAGAGAAAAAAGTTCCGTTCCGATTTGCCGGAAGCAAAAAGGAAATGGGCGAACTTATGTTTCTCGACGTAGGGTGCGCGGTTTGCGCCGAAGCGGTAGAAGGCGCAAAAATATAGCCCCGGTAAATGAGTTAATCCTTTTTTTAAGGGTTGAAGAAAATACGGATTAAGCTCATCCTATTCAAAAGGAGGAATAGTAATGCCAACAATTAACCAACTGATAAGGCAGGGTAGAGAGAAGCAGGTCAAAAAGAGCCAAGCTCCTCTTATGGAGAAGTGCCCCCAAAAGAGAGGCGTATGCCTTTCGGTCACGACGACCACGCCCAAAAAGCCTAATTCCGCTGTCAGAAAAATAGCGAGAGTGCGTCTTGTAAACGGTATGGAAGGTACGGTGTATATCCCCGGCGTAGGACACAGTTTGCAAGAACACAGCGTTGTTCTTATCAGAGGCGGCCGTGTTAAGGACCTTCCCGGTGTGCGTTATCACATCATTCGCGGAACTTTGGATACCGCGGGCGTTGCGAAGCGCAAGCAGGCAAGATCTAAGTACGGCGCTAAAAAGCCCAAATAAATCCGTATAAAGGGAAACAGTAAGTTTAGGAGGAATAAAAATGCCCAGAAGAAGTGGTGTGCCCAAGCGCGACGTTTTACCGGATCCTATTTACAATTCCAAAGTAGTCACCAAGCTCGTAAACCAAATTATGCTTGACGGCGAGAGAGGAGTTGCGCAAAAAATAGTTTACAGCGCGTTTGAGATAATAGAAAATAAAATGGGGATAAACCCCAACGAAGTCTTTATGAAAGCGTTGGAAAACGTTATGCCCGTGCTGGAAGTTAAGGCGCGCAGAGTAGGCGGCAGCAACTATCAGGTTCCGTTGGAAATCCGTCCCGAAAGACGTCAAACTCTCGGTATCCGTTGGTTGGTTATGTTCGCAAGAAAGCGCGGCGAAAAGACCATGAAGGAACGTCTTGCGGCGGAACTTATGGACGCATATAACAACGCAGGCGGCGCGTACAAGAAGAAAGAAGATACCCACCGCATGGCGGAAGCTAACAAGGCCTACGCGCATTACCGTTATTAATTCGTTTAATAAGGTTATCGATAGGTAATAATAGCTTTAAATAGCTACACATCGCG
>CAYVEU010000052.1:0-12344 GCA_964450015.1 uncultured Christensenella sp.
GTCCTTAAACAGCCTTGTGTTCGTTTGACTGTTTATTAAGCCGTACCGTCTTACAAACTTATCGTAATTTGCATTGAGAGTTCTCTGCTCCGCCTGCAACTTTTCGTCCGAACAACCGTCGGTCTGTATTTGCAATACATACCTAAGCTCGTCACGGAGCGTTATCATCTCACAAATACGCTCGTATGCGTCCGACGGGCGCGACGGTATCTCTTGTTCCACCATACTCTCGCCTACGCGCATATACAGCTTGCCGTTTTGCGCTTTATAACATAGCGGCTTAATATTATAATCAACCGCCGCGTTCTCTTCTTCCGCGCTTTCGGTATATTCGGGCGTTACATAGAAATTTTCGGGCAAACGATTTACGGCTTCTTCGAGTGCATCCGCAAGGTTGCGACCGTCCGGTTTAACCGTTACGTCCAATGCCCCATACATACCGTGTTCCTTTACCATCTCGCCAAGCACCATTTCGGGGTGTTTTACAAAATAGTTGTTTATCTCGTACCCTTCTTCGGTTTTAGCGGTAGACAGCCACTCGGTGTTTTCCGTATCTACATACGCTTGCCGCTCACGCTTTTTGAAAAACAGTATGTCCGCTACAACTTGCGTACCCGCTGTTTTCTGAAAAGCGTTATTCGGAAGCCTTATCGCTCCTATAAGCTCGGCGCGTTCGGCAAGGTATTTTCTCACAGACAGATTGACTTTATCCATCGTTCCCGAACTCGTTATGACTGCCATCAGTCCGTTCGGCTTTAACTTGTCGATAGACTTAGCAAGGAAATAATCGTGGATATAAAAGTTATGCCGTGCGTATTCGCTGTCATAAACGGTATACGCGCCGAACGGCACGTTCCCGACTACTATATCAAAGTGGTCGTTCGGAAACGTCGTTTGCTCAAAGCCTTTGATTTGCACATTCGCTTTTGGGTACAGCTTAGTTGCGATTTTGCCCGTTATGTTATCAAGCTCGACGCCGTAAAGCCTTGCGTTTTCTTGTATCTCTTTGGGCATAAAGCCGAAAAAGTTACCCGTTCCCATTGCAGGTTCTAAGATACGGTTATTTCCCTTTACGCCAAACCTTGCCAATGCTTTGTATATACCGTCAATTACGATCTTGCTCGTATAGTGCGCGTTTAGTACACTACCCTTTGCTTTCTCATAATCTTCGGAGTCAAGAGTAGATTTTAGCTCGTTATATTCGTTAATCCACTTTTCGTCACGCTCGTCGAACGCATTTGCCAAGCCGCCCCATCCGACGTATTTTGCAAGCGTCTTTTGCTCATCGCGTGTAGGCTCACGCTTCTCGAAGTCAAGTCGTTTCAGTAGTCTTATTGCTTCAATGTTCCCTTTGAATCTCGCCTTTGCGCCGCCTAGTTCACTTTGGTCTAGTCCAATTTCAATAAGGTCGGTATTCTCCGAAACGGATTTAGGATATTGCTCAGCTTGTGGGTGCTTCTCGTCATCAAGTAAGTGTAAATCCTCCGCATAATCGGTAAAATTTAGATATATTCTTTCTCCGTTTATTTCCGCACTTTCAAGCTCGGCGCGAGAATTTAACTCTTCTCCCAATTCATTCGCATGTTCGACAAGATATAGATAATCTGCGTGTAGCCAGCTCAGAAACATATCTCGTTTGCCGTTTCCTTTATTACGCTTAGTAAAATAACGTATTACGCTATCAGCTATCGCTTTAATTCTTTGCTCGTTACTACCGTGCCGCTCGGCATAATAATACTGATATTCTTCGGCTTGATCGTCGGTAAAGTATTCGTCATCATCGATTAATTCCGCAATACCGTATGCCAACTCTTTCCAATTCAGTCGAACTACAACATCATTTTCAGGGTTATCTCGGTCTCTGAACGCATAGGTCACGCCTTTGCTTGTGCATTGCAATTCCTTGTCACCCAAATATGCGCCGTAGTAACCGCCGTATTCTTTTTTAATCAACGCAATAAATTCATCTTCGGGCAGATTTGCTTGATATGCCTCATAAATACGATATTTATTGTCTACTGTGCCGCCGCCGTATCTTAGTCCCCACTCTTTGACTCGTTTTTCGGGTGTTTTCTCTTGCTCTCCGTCAAGAAAATCAAAGAAAGAACGTTGCGGCGTTTCCTTGCGTTTTCGGCTTTGTATGGGTGTACTTTGTTTCGGCTTCGCTTGTGGACGCTGTTCTCTTTCTTGCTCGTATTCTTCGTCATCGTAGTCATCTTCAATCGGAAAACGAGTGTCTATATCACCTACATAGTCGGGTTGTTCTTCATCCGACATTAACTGTTCGTCACTGTCAAACTCATTGTTCTCGTTAGCCGCATATTCATTAAGTTCTGCCGTCGGCTTTTTATCGTCCTCGTTTTGTTTCTGCGATTCCGCGTAGGAATTTATGTATATTGGCTCTTTCCCGTTTTCAAGCACGACTACGGGGTATCGCTTCAACAATTTCTCAACATAAATATCCATAGCGTGATACGGTATACCGCACATAGGCACTCTTTCCTGCAACCCTACGTTACGCCCCGTAAGCGTTAAGCCGAGTTCGTCCGCCGCAAGTTTTGCGCACTCGTCCATCATCTCGTAAAAGTCGCCTAGCCGCGTCATTACGATTGCATTTGGATATTTGTTCTGTACGTTCAAATACTCTTTGTAATACGGTACTATTTGCGGTTCAGCTTCTGCTTGTGTAACAGATGACTGTTCCTTAACAATAGGCTCGTCCGAAACAATTTCTTCGTCCACGTCGTTAATAAATTGCGGTGCATTTTGGGCTTGAACATACGCTTCTTCGATTTCTTTGTGCAAAAAATCAGCTAAGTTACATATATCTTTGAATAACTGTGCGTTATCTATAAGGCTGTACGGCATTCCGTGCATTATGATGCCGTTGCTCTTTGGAAAACCCGTTTTGCAATACAGCGAATACGTCGCTCCCTCTAATATCAGACGGTTGCGTTCTTCGTCATCCGTAAAATACCCGTTCTCTCTCAAATACGTTGCCACCCCGTCGTGGATTTTGCGGTAATCTCCTCGTTGGTTTTTATACGTTTCCGTTCCGTTCAGAACGTCAAGTCCTTGTATCAACCGTTTTATGGGATATATATGCCGCATATATCGTGCGTCGCCATGGGTATCGTTCGCGTCGAATACAAACTGCTTATTTCCCTCGCTATCGAAATATGGTATCCCTTTTCTGCCTTTCGTTACCCGCCTATCCATTGCGTTCCATTCCTCAAACGCAAAACATACGGATGCGTAAGGACGGTTTATAATTATCTGACACGCGTCGTGCAAACTGATATGCGGATTTTGCGCTACAAACCGATAAAAATTTTGTATCTTCTCTCCGTCTGTCAGCATTGCTTGTATCGCCGCATTGCGATTAGCCAATCTACTGTCACTCATTCAACTCCTCCTTTCCGCGATACTTGCCAAACGCTTCCCACCAAACCTTTTTGCGCTTGCGATTTGACGGAAAATATATGACGTTAAATGCCGCTTCCGCGCCCATAAGATACACAAGTTTTTTGATTTGCTCTTCGTTAAACTTGTCAAGTTCTCGTAGCTTGCGCTTAAATTCTTCGGGTTCAAGCCCCAATCTTTTTGCGACGTAAGATTGCGTGTGATCGTTGTCGTATATCCACTTCTTTAACAATGATTTTTTTAGCGGATAACCTTTCGACAATACGCTATCTAAACCGTTAATAGAGCTTGTTGCCGACGCATATAAATTTTGCTTTGAAGCCATTTATCGTTTCCTCCTCTAAATCTACTAATGATAAAAACATCTCTTCCCCTAACGCATTGTAGATTTCACACGCAAGGTCGTAGCCAAGCGAACAGCCTTTTTTCAAATTCTTGTACGCATACTTGCCGCCGCTAAGTCGCCGAAGCATTACGTTTGCTTTCTTACCGTTTTGATTTGCATAGCTTTCAAACTCTTTGATTTTCAGTTTCATATCCGTCTCCTTTTGGGGATAATTTCATGTCCCTCTACTACTCCAAGGACACTTTTTTCAAAAAGTTCGGGGCTTAATGAAAAATTTTTAATTTTTTTCTAAAATTTTTCTCAGCGTGGCATAAATTCGTTGTACTGCTTCTGACATTGACGATTTAGATATTCCTAAACTCTTACGAATTTCTTCTTGCGATTTATCTTCAAAATATATCATTCGCACAATTTCTTGTTGCCTTGGCGTTAATTGTGCTATTGCGTTATATAGCTGCTGTTTTTCTTCGCTGTCTATGTAATTTTGCTCAATATCGAACGAGTTATCTTCAAAATCTAAACCTTCTTCATTTAACCATTCAAGCGATAAATTATTGCCTTGCGCATTGTTCCCTACAAGAAAATACGGACATTGATTGCAATCTTTTATACAACGAATAAGCTTCCCTTTTTCTCCTTTAACTCGGCAACGCCAAGACCGTCTTTCTCTACGTTGTTCGCTCCAAACGGGACGCACATATTCACGGTAAATTTTCTCACTAACTTCCACTTTTTGCCCTTTGATAGTAAGATAAAATTTCTTGTCTTTGTTGTCCATTTCTTAAACCTCCGAATTTGTTTTCCCAATAAAATCGTTCAAGCGACCTTATGGCATCCGCAATCGGAAATTTTTAAAAAAGAAAAAGCCCGACTGCGTGGTAGATAAATCCACACAATCGGGCAAAAAAATTGCATCACAAAAAGAGCTTGACAAACAAGTTACCCTATGCAGGAATTATCCATTGCCCTTTAATGCATGTCGGGGCGAAATTTTATTTATTTGCCTAATTTATATCACAAAATTTTTCAATGTCAAAGACAACCCTTGTCCGTTGATAATTAAGTTAAAATGAAAGATTTTTGTGAAAATTACTCATAAAAAAAGACTTGCTAGCCCAAACAAGTCTTTTATAACAATATTTCGGACAAGCCTTGCCGAAAAAATTTATACTGCTGTTTTATTAGTCAGAGGCTCCGCTCCGATATCCGATAAATATTTATTTATTTTTTTAATCGACTTACCGCGCATCATAGAAATTACACTCAATAAAGCGTCGTCATCTGCATTTCCATATGCAAGTGCAATATGAGATTGTCGCAAAACTATATCGATTATATCCGGCGGCAGCTTCATTGCCATACATAATGCAATTACAGTTCTTTTTTCGGGTACTTTATTTTCCCCATTCATATATCTTCTTATCGTTCTTTCGTCTAATCCCGTATCGATAGCTAAGCTATTTACGTCCAATTTCAAATTTTCGGCAAAGTATTTTAATATATCTGGCAACTGCTTATACGAAATATCCCTTTTTATTTCCGATATAGTGCTTCTATAATCATTATACCTTGAAGGTAAATCTTGACTGTTTAATAATGCCGCGTTATCTTGCGAAATCTCAATATCAAAGTTCAAATCCTTTACGATATCACGACACAAGTAACACAGAGTTTCGAGATTGCCCGAATGTATAAAAGAATTGTCTGTCGCGCAGATAAACTTAACGCAACATTCGTCAAGATGGTAGCGTGCATATTCGGTTAATCTGTCCTCTCCATTTTCGTCTTTCTCTACAAATTTACTGCTGTTTATACATAAATGGTTTTCGACTAAGACAAAATCCCCTTGATATATTAGAAGAGCTATATTGCCTCCCGTAAATACTTTATTATATACATCTTTATAACTTACGGTAAAAGTTTCATTAGACGCTAATGAGCCTTCTTTATAAAAATACGGCTTAACATAACGTCCGTCAACCCAATTTAATACGCCTTCGGCATCATTTATACCTAAATCAATAAGTCGTTTTCTTGCCGCATATACCGAAACCTTAAAAAACTCCGCAAGCGCCCGTATCACTTCTTCTATGTATTCTTCTTTGCTTCTATGTATTAAAGACGCCATTTTTTCATACATACGATATTTCTCTAAAAACGTCTTTTTAGGCATTAAAATATACGGTGCGATTCCATTCGCTTGGATTTCCATCCAATTGTTTTTGGATTCGCTGTCAACGCCAACCATTCCACCACTTGTTTGACATTGAATATGGGATAACTCTTTATTCAGCATCTGCGCAAAATAAAATGCTTTTTTATGTAAATAGAAATGTACGCATTCGTGCGCTATCGTAAGATTTTCCGAGCCAAAAGAAAACAAAGCCGTCGTTTCATTATCTACTATTACTGTGTTTTGAGGGATATTTACTCTTTCTACTTGCTGTTTTTCCCTATTATATATTTCTACCTCTGTATCCTTGAAAAATATTTGCCCAAATACGCTTCTATCTTCTTTGATTGCTCTTTTTATAACTTGCAGATTCATCCGCTGAGCTAGTTCCTCGGCATTGATAACTTGCGGACTCTCTAAACTTTCCGGATAAAATTTCTCAAGCATTTCCGTTGCATATTTTTCATAGTCCGCTTTTGAAATTATCGGAACGAGATCGTCTGCTAACGGCTTTTGCGGCTTGGATGGAGAATACTCGTTTACTTCTATTATCCTAAAATCTTTTAATTCTTTCGCAATATCGCCTGAACAAGAAATTGATAGCCAAATATCATTTACAAGTTCTCGATCATAATCATTGTTTCTTGAATTTTTAATGCTACAATCTAATTCGGGAACAACAACGATATCGAAATCTATCCTACTATCTGCTTTTGCATCAATACGGACCGTTTTATAGTCGATATCTTCCATATTGATATACCCAAGCGTATATTGGTTTGGCAGTTTATCTTCCACGCGCTGCTTATTTTTTAATATGAATCGGAGAACCGATTTTTGTATCGCTTCTCCAAACCTTTCATATATGTATTCCAAAAACAAATTTTTCTTTTGAGGCATAATCGAATCAATAATTAATTTGTTGAGCTTTAAACTATTTACAGTAAAATTTCTATATCTTCATATTTTATTCAACAATTTTTTTGCTCACTAATGAAAATCATAATAGCAAAGCCCATAGTATCTTTAGATTACTATTTTCATTACTCATCATAAGTTATAATTTCCATATCTGTAATTGGTTCTTTAGCTTCATTTCCATAATTTACCTCATCAATTGCATTTGTTGAAATATCTTCGCCAATTTGACTATTCCAAATCTTCTTATATACACTATTATTATTTATTAACTCATCGTGGGTTCCTGATTCTACCATAGAATTTTTATCAATAACAAATATTCTATCGCACTTCCTTATTGTGGATAATCTATGTGCAATTATTATTATAGTGCAATTTAAGCTAAATAACGTTTTATAAACTTTTGCTTCGCTTACAAAATCCAATCCACTGGTTGCTTCATCCAAAATTAGTATTTTAGGATTTTTAATAATCGCACGAGCTAGTGCTATTCGTTGACGTTCACCCCCCGATAAATTTCCACCGGCTTCTTCGAGAAATGTTCCATATTTTGCAGGCATTCTTTCAATAAAATCGGCACATCCTGCCATTAGACACGCTTTTTTAATTTCTTCATAAGTAGCATCGCTTTTCCCTAATTTTATATTTTCCTCAATTGTCCCTGAAAATAGTTCAACATTTTGCGGAACATATGCTATTTCCCTACGCAATATGTTTTTATCTAGTTCTTCTACATTATATCCACTTAAAACCACTTTCCCGTTTTCCGGTTGCCATAATCCAAGCATTAATTTAGCAAGAGTTGTTTTTCCACCTCCGCTTTCTCCTACTATTGCTATTTTTTCCCCACTACGTATATCAACGCTTACGTCTTTGAGGACGGGTAATCTACTTCCGTAACGAAAAGTTATATTATCTACCGATATAGCACCGTCAAGATTAAATTCACTTATTAGATTTTCTTTATTTTCTTGCTCTTCTTCAATCTCATATAGTTCACTCATACGTTTCATTGCTATATTCGCTTCTTGAATTTGCATTTGCAAAGAAATAAGTCTGCCTATGGGATCCATAAAATAACTTGATAGAGAAACAAAAGCCATCATACTTCCCAATGTTATATCGCCATTCATTACAAACATCGCCGCTACACCTAAAAGAACTAAATTGCCAATATTATTTAAAAAGCCAGAAATAGTACCTTGTACGTTACTTGTTACGCTGGTTTTATATCCGGTACGTAAAGCGGTTATGTATTTATTCTCTAATTTTTCCATCGTTTCGGTTTCTACACCAAAACTTTTAACGGTTTCAACTCCTTTTAAGCTATCTATAATTTGACTGTTAAGTGCAGCCTGTTTTTCCATGCTTTCCATATTAAGTTCTTTATACGGCTTCTTAAATATATATATCAAAACTGCATTTACTAATGTTATCACTGCTATAATGGCAAATAAAATTTTATTCATAAAAAATAAGATAATGCCACTCACTATTGTAAGTATTATATCTATAATTAATGATAATGTTATAGACGTAAAAATATCTTTTATCGTTCCCGCATCTGAAAAGCGCGTCAATACATCCCCTGTTCTACGTGTTCCAAAAAACTTCATCGGTAAAGCAAAAATATGCTTAAAATAACCAAGCATCATAGGCATATCTATTTTTATCGAAAGATGTAATAATAAATGTTGTCTTGCCGCACCTAATAATATATTAAAAATTGCAATTATACCAAATCCTATACAGAAAATAATTAGTTGATTTTTTAGATTGTAAGGCAGAATTTCATCCATTAAAATTTTATTAAAAAAGCTACTCGCTATGCCTAAAACCGTTAAAATTATGCTCCCAACTATTGCTAGCGCAAAAAGTTTTTTTTGTGCGGTCAAAAGCTTAAAAAATCTTTTAAAAACTCCTTGTGTTTTTGTTTTGTCCGCAATAAACTCGTTTGTCGGCGCACAAAAAATTGCAAAGCCATCAAAATCATCAAAAAAATCTTTTTTGGTTATCTTTCTTAAACCCTTTGCCGGATCGGCGATTAACATTTTATCTTTATATATTTTATGCACAACTACGAAATGCGTTAGCCCTTCCGAAGTAAGCATTCGCACAATAAGCGGTAACGTAAATTTTTCTTCAAATGTTTCTTGCGTAATTCGGGCGGCTTTCGCCTCGAATCCTAACTTATTCAAAGAGTTAACTATTCCTAATGCTGTTGTTCCTTTTATATCTGTTCCTGACATATCACGCAGTTTAGTAATAGTAGTTTCCTTTTTATATTGCAAACAAACTGTTGCTATACATGCCGCTCCGCAATCGGTAATATCATGTTGCTTGACACATTTGTATTTTGACATTTTTATCTCCACTAATTAAATTCTTTTTTCGGCATAAAAATATCTGCCATCAATTTCTGCTCTTCTTGATTAAGAATTACCATGTATGTTTCGCCTGTAAGTTCGACATCATTTTCATAGGCAAACAGAGTAATTTTATTTAAGGCAAATTGTAGTTTCTCCCCATCGTCGTAAAATCTTGCCATGAGACAATTTTTAATTTTTAGCTCATTTTCAAAATAATACGGTTCTTCGGGACGAACAATTCCGTTCTTTAACTGAACCATTATTCGACTGTCTACAATAAGATTGTTTTCGGCGTCCACTCCTTGTATCTGTGTTGTATACATAATAATAGGACCTACTTTCTCATAGCCTTTAGCTTTAATCCAGTTCATAAGCATTTGTATTTGCTTATTTTGATTCGCGATCTCTGCTACAGAAACTTTCCGAGAAAGTACATTTATTAATTTTATTGTTTTATTTTCCCTGAATTCTATTTTAGGCATACTAAATTTTCTTCACCCTATTCCTTCGTTTTAAATTTTTAAGTTATCTAAAAAATATTTTCCCATATTTCTTTTTTTCAGTATAATACCCTGCACGAACTAATCAACTACTCATCCCCATCTTCGACTATATTGCCGGTGTCGTCAACAACGTAGTTTTTCCTTTTAGACGAAACAAAGTTTATTATCGAATAAATTATTGGTACTATCAACGACACTATCTTTATCGGCAAAACAATTTCATCTGCAGTATTGGGAACAAATATGAATGCGAATATATCTATAATATAGCAAGGAATATAAGTAATCCAATACGCCCACAGCTTCCATTTGCACTTATTGCAAGCAATTAAGATAAGCAATGCCAAAAAAATAAGGAAACTTAACGCCATAGGCGTAGCCGTTAAAAACGATTCCAACGTACTCATACTTTTCTCCTAAAAATCAATATATCCATCCCAACATCCGTCACTTATATCTAAAATGGTTGCAACGATACCGCCCAAACTACAAAGGGTAACAATTCTGTCCACCCATGGACTTATATCTGTTAATGTCCCAATAGCCAATCGTACGTAGCTGCCTATTCCATCTGCCTTGAAAATTGCACTAGAAGCCTTGCCTAGTTGTTTTGCCCATGTCGGGGCCTTTTTCAAAATAAACTTCTTTGCCGCCCCTCTTCCCATGAATCCGGCAACCCTTAACGATGCATTAATGGCACCTGCAATAGCAAGCAATCCAATATCAATTATGTTAGCAACTGCGCTCGTTGATATTCCACCGTCAACGTAAGACATTTCTTCATTGTCAAGCTCTACATAATGTATGGGCATTAATAGATTGCTATTTTTTAATTGTAATTCTTCTGTCATTCTAATGACCTCCTAAAAGTAAATTTTTGTGCGGTCTTTCCCGCCGCCTTGTTTACCCGTGCAGGGATTATACCCTATTTTAGTTTTCCGACGATTTGCTCTATCGCCCATTTCATATAGGTCGTTTCAGCATACTTGAGGCGACATTCTCCAAGCATCCCGTTCTGCAAATCGACTCGCTTGCCAGATTTGTCTGTTAAATAAGTCTTATCTAAATTTATTTTCACACGATAATATACTTGACCGTCATCAGACGAAGTTGCGTCTTTATCTATTTCAGCTATTTTTCCTTTGATTGTCCCATATTCAGTCTGTGATACTCCGCTCACAGCGATTTCTACCATATTGCCCAATTCAAGCTTGCTACGCTCTGTTGCACTTACGGCAACTTCTATATAAAGATTGCTAACTTCTCCGCTCGATATATTACCGATAAGTGCACTTGACGATAAAACCGTCCCTACCGTAAGTCCATTTGTTAGATGCACTACGCCGTTATTTTCTGCTCTTACTATGTATTCACCTAAGCTCTTACGATACATCTCTGCTTGAGTAGATTGTTGAATCTTACTTGTCATATATTCATCAAGTAAATCAAAAACCGACATTTGCACTAGGAATTGCGACTTTAACTCATCTATTTTTTCTTGTCCTATAGGTGTTTCCTCTATTTCGGAATTTATCAGCTGATTAACATATGTTATAAAATATTCGGCATTGGAATACATCTTGGCTGCTTCATAATCTGTTTCTTCAAAAGGATTTTTTTGAGTTGATTCATCGGCTAAAATAAAGCTGTTCACAAAATCAATCAGCATTTGAACTTTATCTATTTTTGTCTGGTACATTTCTGTTATCGCTTCTATTTGAGCAATTTGCAATTCAGTCTGAAAACTATCAATCCGTAATATTACATCTCCTTCCTCTACGTTTTGACCTTCAACAACCTCTATACTTTCAATTTTTCCGGTAACTGTATTCATTATATTTACTTTCTTTTCATCAGAAACAATCCCCACCGCTCTAACAACATAAGTTTTTACCGAAAGACACGCCCATAATAAAGCGGCTACTATAAATATTGCTGTCAATATCACCATTACCACTCCGAATGCAGGTGGCTTTTTATCATAAATCAATTTACTTTCTTTTAATTCCGAATATGTATAATATTTTTTCATGTCGATATCCTTAACCATAATATTTAATATAATAAAAAGTTATATAAAACTCTTTATATGCTTATTATCTAATTTTTTCATGTAATAAGTCGTAATCTTCTCGATTTTTATCCACTCAATCATTATTCTCCATCTCCTTAAATGTTTTCATACCTTATCATAGATCAAATGGCATTGCACAACATTTCCTATTTATAAACTATAACAATCTAGCGAACTCATTTGTCCACGAAATTTGTCAAAAAATTTCTAATCGGCCGCTCAAATGCTTTATCTTTATTTATTTTCTCTCACATACCATCTTCACAATATATTTTCAGTAACTTTTTAATCAATTAAATTTGATATATTATCCTCTATGAATCTATAAGAAGTATAGGTACAGTAATTTATATATCTATTAGCAAAATCTTTTTGATTATTTGCAAAATCCGCAACTCCTTTGACAACGATTGATTTTATACCATTTATTTCACCTAGATTAAATACAGCATGCCCCTCCATGTCCAAAGCTACTGTTTTTCGATCTCTTTTTTCTAATGTTGCAAAAATCTCATTATCTTTTTGCACATTGGCC
>CAYVEU010000053.1:0-12249 GCA_964450015.1 uncultured Christensenella sp.
CACCAGCCAGACTGGTGGTTTACTTTAGCCGCTATCGTTCCGATATCGGCTAAAATGAAAAAGGCTGTCGTTTTTGCGACAGCCTTGAATTATCGTAAAAATTGCGAGTTATTCTTCGTCCGTTTCCTCGCCGACTTCTTCCTCGGACTCTTGCGGTGCGCTCTCGGCGTTTTCTTCTTCCGCCTGCGCCTCGGTAGCTTCCTCTTCCGTTTCTTCTTGCGCAACTTCTGTCGTTTTCGTCGTTTCTTCCGTCGAAACGGCGTCGTCTACGCTCGCGTCGCTTGCCGCGTTTTCCGCGCCATCGTCGGTCGAAGCCGCCTGCTCCGCCTCTTCAAGCTTTTTCGCGGCTTCCTTTTCCGCGGCGACTCTCGCGTCCTCTCTCGCCATTATAGCGGGTGCGTCCACTTTGTATTTGGATTCGAGTTTCTTGACCCTGATCTCTATGGAGTGGAAACGGAAATTATATGCGCCGTCAAACGCGTCTTCCAAGCACGCCCTGACGTAATTTTCTATATCGCAAATATCCCTTTCTTTGACCTTAATGGTTATCTTCAACCTGACGCCGTACTCGTTGTCAACGATAACGCACTTCGTGCACTTAACGCCCTCGATAAGCGCTACGGTCGTTTTGGTCTTTTTCTTAACGTCGGCAACGGTTATCGTCGTACCGCCGTCTTTACCCGAACTCAAAACCAATTCTTTGACAAGCTCGTCGTTTATAAACAAGAGCACCAAAGTTACAGCCGTCAACAATAGGTATATGATACCCAACGCGATGAACAAGCCCTTAACGAGCGAATTATCGAAATCGGCTTCTTTAATGCCGCCGAAAACCGCCACCAACAAAACGATTACGAAAACAATCGCCACTACGGCGCTTGCAGTCGCAAATATTCTAGTCAAATTCTTTTTCATGTTACCTCCACAAAGGACTTTCTACCATTATTATACATTATTTATTTAAATTTAGTCAACTCTAACAATAAAAGGAGTGGACAGAATGGTGTGATTTTTTTCCGAAAGGCGAACGTAGACGTTCTGACGTACATTAGTCGAAGACTTTCGGAAAAGTCCCCGAATTTCACTCAAAATATCCGCTTTTATGATAAAAGCGATATACGATAAATAGAAGTACTGACTTTTTAACGCTAGGCGATTATTCATTCGGGGACGTAAAGCACTCTATTATGTACACAACGGAGAGGAGCGGACAGAATGGTGTGATTTTTTCCGAAAGGCGAGTGTAGACGTACCGATGTACGGTAGTCGAAGACTTTCGGAAAAGTCCCCGAATTTCGCTCAAAATATCCGCTTTTAGCATTCAACAGCTATTTATAAATAGAAGTATTAATCTTTTTAACCTACGGTTATTTTATTCGGGGACGTAAAGCACTCTATTATGTACGCTCCTACGTAAAAGGCATAGAAATTATACGTTCCTATGCCTTAATTCCGTAATAACGCCGAATTACGGCGCAGCCGCCGGCTCTTAGTTGGGAATCTTCTTCAAGAAATCTTCCAAGCTCATATAGCCCTTTGCGAGTTCCATGAACATATCGTTGTACTTGTCGATGGTAAACAAGGACAATCCTACCATAAAATCAATAGTTTCCTCGGATATAAGGCTGTCCTTAAAGCTGGACGTCAGGCGGTACAATACCTCGCCGTCTCTTATATCCAAATCGAAGCTTCCGTCTGACATAATGTAGTTTATCGAGGACGTTGCTATCGCGGCGTCGATAATTTTTTCCGTGGGGAAGTTAAACGTCATGCTGGAATAAATGGATACCAACTCGGCCTTGTCGCTGATGCAAATTCTCAACTTCATCGGCAAATCTTCTCCGGTTACGGTAAGGACTATTTTCAACGCCTCGTCATCCGCGTCGTATTTCCATTTTTTTGCGTTGAGAACGCTCTTGACCATGTTATAAACGTCTAGTGCTTTCTTATTTGTTGTCATCGTCTCCTCCTTTTATGAGCGCAATAATGTCTTTGAGCTCCATATCGTGCTTGCATACCATAAACAGTTTGTCATTGTAATCGTCCACCGTTCCCGTCGATATCGCGAGCATGTACATGAACAATTCCTCGCCTATCAAGCTGTCGCGGAAGCTGGACGTCATACGGAATAACACTTTGCCGTTGAAGAAATTGTAGTCGAAGCTGCCGTCCACCAAATCGTAGTTGATTACGCTTATCGCCAACGCCAATTGCGCGCGCTTGTCTTGCGGCACTTCAAACGGCAACGGGGATATTAAGGAAATAAGCTTGCGCTCGCTGTCTACTTTGATGCCGATATCCATGGGAATATCGTCGCCGTGAAACGTCGCCGCTATGCTCAACGCCTCCTCGTTCATACGATACTTGAACTTGTGTTTATCCAACAGTCCGCACAAAGTATCGAACACTTCTTTTGCCTGTCTCAGGTCTTTGCTGTCCATAAAAAACTCCTCCTTTTGTTTTTTTGTTTTTAATTTATATGGAAGCCCAATCTCGGCTTTTTGGAAGCCGTAAGGGCAAATTCCTTATCGTTGCATGCGCGGTCGAAATCGGCTTTCGTTAAAACCGTTGCCGCATTGTTATCCAGTTGACAGCGCATAGCCGCTTTGGCGTTGGTTCTTTCGAACAGGTTGCGGACGAAACGTCCGTTGCCAAATTCCCTTGCGGCAATAAAGTCGTCGGGGAGCTTGTCGAAGTACTCTTTTGCCGCCTCGAAAAGATCGTCGTCGTACTTCGCGTTCGCTTTGACCATGGATTCGAATACTTTATACAGCTGTTCTTTCGTGAAATTCGGGAAGTTGAGAGAGTACGGCGTCCTGCCCGCAAGTCCGGGGTTCGCTTGCATCAACGTTTCCATTTCGTCGGTGTAACCCGCCAAAATTACCACGAAATCGTCGCGGTGGTTTTCCATTTCGGCAATGAGAGTGTCTATAGCTTCCACGCCGTAGTCTTTGCCGTCCATATTCCCCCTGAAAAGAGAATACGCTTCGTCTATAAAGAGCACCGACCCGTACGCTTCGCGGCAAATACCCGAAGTCTTCGGCGAGGTCTGGCCGACGTACTTTCCGCACAAATCTCTCGCCATATACTCATAAAACCTGCCCACTCGCAAAACGCCCTCTTCTTTGAGTATCTTGCCGATTATGCGCGCAACGGTGGTCTTGCCCGTACCGGGGTTGCCCAAGAACCGCATGTGAATACAAGGTCTGTTCTTGCCGGTTTGGGCCCTGCTCGACTTAATGAGCGCGATTATTTCCTTGACCTTCTCTTTAACCTCGTTATTGCCGTTCAACGCTTCAAGCAATTCCCAGCCCGACTTGCCGTAGTCGTCTGAGTACGCGCAAAGTTTCTTCATATCTTTTGCGCCGATAACGTCGTCCGCGCGCTTTCTCAGCGCATTGTCAAGCTGCTTTTCGTAGATAGCCTCTTTTATTACGTTGCTTACGGTGCTCATGCCGTAAAATTTCCCGTCGCTCTTCTCCTCGGCAATGCGTTCGTCAAAGTACTGCCATGCCGAATTGGCTATTTTAAAACCGTACTTCGTCGAAAGACTGTCCGCATACTGCCTTAGCTCTTTTGCCGTAAACGGCGGAACGGATACGGTTCTCACCCAAAGCACGTCCGCCAGTGCGCTTCTCCATCTCTCCAAAACCATCTTTTCCACAAACGAAATACGGAACACGAATATCGCTCTGTCGGACAGCTTGTTCAATTGCCTCAAAAACTGCTTGGTTTCCTCGCTTTCGGGGTTGGTCGGATACTCGCTCACGTCGATACAAACGATTTTAAGCGACGATCTCATCGTATTCTCTATATCGTTGAGCGCACTCTCGAACGGGTCTTCACGCGTGTCCTTCGGCGTGCCTATGCGACATTCCACTATCCTGTCGTCTCTCATATCGCTTGCAACGCCCACCGCGTTATACAATTTCGCCATCAAACTAAGATAATAACTCAGCCCGCAGCCGTCGTCTATCGAAAATAGATAACTTCTCGATTTAAGGATATCGAACGTCTTTTTCTCTTTGATTTGCGGCGCAATCTTGACGATTTCATTTGCAAGGGATTTGAACTCCGCCGCGCCGACAAGCCCGTTTATTTCCCGCATTATTTCGTCGACTTTCACACCGGCGTCAACCGTCGCACCCGCTTCCGTTTTTTCCGTACCGAAGCCCTTTAACTCTATCGGCCGTTCTTCGGTTTTTCCCGCCGCGGCAGGCTCTTTCTCCGCGCCGCCGGTCGCCTCGTCAGCCGCCTTTTCCTCGACGTCGCTCACTGTAAAAGTCAAGACCGTATTCGCGTCTTCGTCGGGATATTGCGTAGCGAACGCGCTTGCTATCGCGTCCTTTAACGCTTTGCCGCTGTCGTCGGCGCCGTCTTCGAAAAGCACGGTAATCTCATACGGGTTTTGATTAATCGTTTCCGCGCCCTGCTCGGACACGATTGCCCTGAGTACCTGTATCGGCGTATTGTCGTCGTTCCTGTGCTTACGCACCCATTCGTGAGGCAATTCTACAAGCAGTTTCTTCTTCATTCTCATCCTCCGTAAAATTTATCAATCGAAAACTATAATATCTTTCAATTCCACGCGCGCAATTTGCGCATAAAACAGCAAATCTTCAAGCCCAATGGGCGTCCTGCCGCTTTCCCAGTTGACGACAACGCTTTCCGAAACGCAAAAAACGTCGGCGAGTTCCTGCCGGCTTATGCGGTTGTCCATATCCGCAGGGCTGCAATTAGCACAATCTCCGCCACCCAAACATTTATCTGAATCGAATTTCAAACTATGACAAACGAACCGCCTCAAATTAATATTATCGTCTCTAAGCAAGAACAAATTCTTGCCGGTCTTTTGCCAATTAATATTCCTCTTGCGAATATCGAAAAGCTCTCCCATAATCTTCCGTTTCCTCTTCCTTTTCCCGCCGATAGACAAAATCCGCCTTTAATCGACGGATTTCATTATATCATAATACTGGGAGATGCGCAAGCGGATTTTATTTATTACCTATACGTTTGCCTTCTATATTATTCTTCTATTTAAACGATTTAACAAAATAAGAATTCTATTCCCGCAAACGATTTTAATATTTCTCCTTTTAACGATTATGGAAAAATACTTTTACATCCCCCCCCGCACAATACGCAACTTCCCGACATCACTTCGCCCATATTAGTCATTAAAAAATATATAGCTTCCGCTATTTCTTCTGGACGAATTAAACGCCTTATTGAATTGTCATTCCATGTTTTTCCCTCTCGAACACCATCGGTATAATCTTTTAGCCATTGCATCATATCCGTGTTGGTAGTACCTGGCTCAACGCAATTTAATACAATTCCGCGTTCGCATAGATATTTACCGTAAGTATGCACAATTCTTGAAATAGCATTTTTGCTTATTTGATATACTGATAAAAGATCTCGGTGAGCACTGATAGAAGAAACAACACAAATATTTCCTTTCCGATTATTAGCATATAGATAATTTGCAAAGTTTCTCAACATGAAAAAAGTGCCTTTTAAATTGACATTCATTACCCTATCCCAATCTGATTCGGATATGTTAAAGCCTTTCCAGTTCGATCCGTCAAAATTAATTCCACCCGATAAAACTAAACCGTCTATGAGATTCTTTCCCCCTACAATTTTTTGCGCTGATTCTATTGCCGCCATATGTGACGAAACATCTGCTATATCCAACTGCAATGCATATGCTTTTTGATTTTCGCTCATTTTCAGCGTATTGCATGCTTCTTCCAACTTATTTATATTTCTCGATGCTAGTACAACATGATGCGCTCCGGCATCTAATAATTTTTGCGCAGTTGCATAGCCTATTCCGCTACCGCCACCGACTATAATTATGTTTTTCGGTCTTAATTTTACTTCCACTGCTTCACCTAATCGCAAAATACCTCGAAGAATAAAGCTTGCTGCGGCGCATTACTTAGGAAATAATTTAATTTTTCGTTAAATTCTTCCTTTGTTCGTGCCGAAATATAATCAAAGCCGGTTGATTTTACCCATCCTTCGGCAACTGTATTATGAACGGAAGTAACCGCTTTCAGATTATGTCCTCTCAATAATCCCGAACCATTGTTATTTACCATTAAAATTCGAATATTTTTATTTAACGGTTTATTCCATATACTATTCATATCATAGAAAAACGACAAATCACCTACCAATAAAAAGCACAATTTATTTTTTTCTACAGCACATTGTCCCATAAACGTTGAAGTGCACCCGTCTATGCCGTTAGTTCCCATATTGCAATACACTTCGACCGTCTTATCCATAATATAACGTCGCATATCATAAAAACTCTGTCCCACGCCTAAATGCAATATTGAATTTTCAGGCACCGACGGTATAAACCTACTTTGAATATAGTGCGCATTAAAAACATTTATTTGCGGGGGCTGATATTTTTCAGTCAAAGCTAGCCATTTTTTATAATAATCGCCATTATTTGTACTATCCCCAGCTTTCTTTGAAAACCATTCAAAGAATTGATTTTGAGATGATTCTATAACCGAACTCAATCTAAAATAAAAATCCTTGACTTTCCCATCCGCCACTACCGACCAATGACGAATATATTTACTCCCCCCGCGAATTTTAAATGTCAAAGGATCATTCATAAGTCGTTTCCCACCTACAGTTATCAATATATCTGGCGTAAGCTCTTTATTAAATGTCTCTTGCGAAATTGCTTGTAGCATATTATAAGGTTTAACCGAATATTTGCAGTCCAAATTAGATATTGCATCTGTAACAATAACACAATTATATTTAGAAGCAAAATTATCTATATTCTGTCTTTCCGTTTGTGAAAGTGGATTATTTTGACCATACACTATTAAAATACGGGGAGATTTCTTTAATGCATCGACCCATTTATACATTTCTTTGTCACCATCATTAAATCCAACTCTTAAAATATGCGGATTAATACGAGGCAATAAATTCCAATATTCGTGGGGAACATTAGAACCTATAGAAATATTGTTCACAGGAATATTTATGTGGACCGGTCCCATGCCGTTATGTGTTGCTTCTAAAATACAATTTGAAATATCTCTTCTTGTTTGATATTCCGCATAAAATCCAGTAGATTCAGGAATTGATACTTCCATTTTTACAACATCGGAATAAATTTTTTTCTGTGGTATTGTCTGATCTTCTCCATGATTGAGATATACTTCATATCTATCTGCAGTAATAACAATCAACGGTATTCCCGTATAATATGCTTCCGTTACCGCGGGCAAAAAATTACTTGCTGCTGTTCCACTTGTACAAATACAAGCAACTGGTTGTTTTAATTGTGTTGCTATTCCTAAGCCGTAATATGCCGCACTACGTTCATCGGTTACACGATGCAAAATAAAATCTTTTTCATTCGCTTCAAACATTCTTACTATTGGAACATCTCTCCCCCCCGGACAAAGTACGACATGTTTAACTCCATAATCGCGCAATAATGTTCCCAACATTCTGATTTTAATAAAGTCAGGTTCGTTATATAGCTTATTCACATTATCTATTTCTCGAAAATGGTTATATACATTAGGTCTATCGATAATATCTTCCTTTTTTTGAGCCAATGCCGTTTTTAACCAACGATATGAGAACTCCCTCGCCCTAGCAACCTCTTGATCAGAAATTGTCCAATCTACATTAAAATCAATATTCGGATTACTTAATATTTCCTCTTCCGTTTGCCCTTCATAAATACGTCTTGATTCTTGCTTCAACGTATTCATCAAAGAAACAAATCTATCCACGCCTCGCGCTTCATTATAAAATACCGAAAAATCTTTTCTAAAAACATAACTCAAACAAGTCCCATGAAAAGAATCTGTAACAACATAAGACGCATTGAAAAAAGCTTTTGAAAAATTCTCAATAGAGAGCGGAGCTAATATTTGCAATCCTTGAAAAACCTCATTAAAGTTTTTATGATAGGCTTCCGCAGCATCGGGAGAGCACACTATTTCTAAATTAAGTTTTTTTGCTATCTCTTCAATTTGAAAACGCTTTTCTTTGGATGGGTTTAAAATAAAAGCAAACAAATATTTAGAAGGAAGCTTAATATTTGCTTGCTTCACAATGGACAAATACTCAGATTTATCATGCAAAAAAACAGCATCTATAACTTGCGTTGCCTTTACTCCATAAATTTTTTCCGCTATCCCAACTGCATAATCTTCTCTTACTGATATGTTATCAAACCTCTTTAACAATGTAGACATTGTATTTACATATGATTGCGGTGGATTATGAGAATTATTGCCAAAAGATGTAGAATAAGATATTTTTAATTTGTTTTCGTCTACGAAATTTAAAAAATTATCCTCTTTAACAAAGCCAATAAGATTATTCCATAGCTGGTCACCACCAACAACAAATTTCTCACACATTTTATTAAATTGGCCTAGTTCTTTTATGTCTACCTGCTGCGAACAATTATAATGTTTATTGGCAAACCTCATCGCGATACAATCATTAGGTATATTGTATCTAGGAAATATTCCATTGGCTTCTTGAATCATAAGGACAGAATAACCAAGTTTTCTTATTGCTTTTTCTAACGCAAAATACGTTAAGCAACCACCGAAATTTTCATGTCCCCACCAACCATATATTCCAACGTCATAATGCTCTTTCATTTACCTTTTCTCCTTTGAAAACGAAATAACTTTTTCTCTACATCTTCTTCGTTGTTCATTTTAATCTTTCCGTTTATTTCATTTACTATTCATTAATTATATTTTATTCACTGTCAAATAATAAAAAATGCTTTTTCTCTCTTATCCTCTTTCACCCCAATAATCGGGCTCCAACGAACTTTTCTAAAAATCGTAGTAAAATTCCAAAATACTCATTGCTCATCGTTCCTACGATCTATTTTTGATTGTAAATCATTAACTTGTTGCTGTAAAAAGTTAACACTATGTTGCAATGCTTCGATATGGCTTAACAATCTTGCTGAATGTTCATAAAATATTTTCCTTGATGGGAAAATTATTCTTGCCATTAAATGCTTGAATTTCCCTTTCAAATTGTTTTGCCGTTTATACATCTGTTTTGCACTTAAACAATAGTTATAAAACCCTCTACAATTATCAGAACTTTCTTCAACATATTTGTTTAAGCCAAACTTCTTAAATATATCTAAAAGACGAATGATATAAGTTACCTTTTTGTTCGCCGGACAATTATTTATACTGCTATAAACAAAATCACAAGAATACTCCAAAAGTTCTGTAGATGGGACAAATCCTTTTTCTAAAGCGATAATGAGCATTTGTTCTAAAATATTAAGCTGTTGCGCTGCGAATTGAGCACCATCTCTTGTTATTTGATTCATTAGTGAATCTATCCGAATATGTCTATAACAATATAATTTATCAGAAATAACCACAAGACCATGCATTTTATTTATGGCATTCAGCATAAATAGTGCATCCTCTCCATGCTTAAATTCTGTATCAAATTTTAAATCATTTTTCTTAATAAAGTTGCGCTTAAAACAATAACGCCAACAATAAATTTGAAGCGTCTTCGTTGTCAAAAAAGTCTTAGGTTCAATTTTCTCATAATATTCATCCGAAGTAGTTAATACAGAATAAAGCCAATCACTAGCCCGAGGAACACTTGGAAAAGGCTCCGCACCAAATTCAATAGCGTCAAAAATTTTTTCTTGCCTATCAATGTTTTCCTTTAATATCTCTAATGCATTAGGCATCAAATAATCATCGCTATCTAGAAAAATAATATATTCTCCTTGCGCTACGGATAAACCATTATTTCTAGCGGTTGAAGGTCCGCTATTATCTTGATTTATTATTAAAATTCTATTATCTATTTTTGCATAGCTTTCAAGCACAGACAATGAATGATCTGAGGAGCCATCATTGATGCAAATTATTTCTACATCTTGATATGTCTGTAATAATAAACTTTCCAAAGATGACGATAAATATTTTTCAACATTATAAACAGGCATTATAACAGAAAATGTCGGTGATTCTTTTTTCTTTTGATTTAACGCCACTTGTGATAAATTATTCAATGGTGTCGTTGTAATCGAATACTCAATATTTGAAGCATTTTGATCATATCGTTCATCATTTCGCCACATATGGTACTCATATGGATTTTGCGCAATTCTCATAATATCGCGACGTTTCCACCACATATTTCTAAAATTTAATTTGTCAACACCTATCTTTTTTACAAGCTCATTAAATATTGGTGATATGATTTTTAAAAATTCATATCTTTTTTTAGGAGATAAGCATTCATACATCCATATACATGTATCGTAAAATGCTGCACCATAAATTTGATATAAACGCTTCTTATAATCCTCATCACTTTCTTTTTCTATAAACTGCGCAATCTCACCATATTCATCAAAAATGCAATTCATTTTTTTGTCAACATTGTTTATCGATGAGCCTTCATTATCCTGTCTATAATGTAAAAAAGCATCATACAAGCAAACCATTCTTTCAGCTTTTGTGTATACCTTAAAAGTAAACGAAGTATCTTGATATGACGCACCTGGTGTTGGCAAAAATGATATGTTATTTTGCTCTAAAAAGTCGCGTTTATAAATTGCAGACCAAATTGATGGTTTCCGATTAAATAAAGACCCTTTATCAAATTCACCTGGTATTATGATTTTCCCACATTCTTCTTCTTTAAAATATTCGTGTAATTCATTTCTTTCCGGTTTGCTCCAATACAACCAAAAATTAGACTTTACTACATCTGCCTTATATTTTATTGCTGTTTTATATAACGTATCAAACATATCAGGATCTACAAAATCATCTGTTTCTACGATTCCAATATATTCTCCCGTAGCTTTAGATAACCCGACATTCATCGAATCACCATATCCCGAATTGCTCTTGTCAACCACAATAATCCGACTATCTTTTTGCGCATATTCGTTCACAATATACGATGAATTATCCGTTGAGCCATCATTTACAATTATAATTTCTACATCTTTTAATGTTTGTTTAACTACGCTATCCAAACATTCACGTATATATGTTTCTTGATTATATAACGGCATTACTATTGAAACTTTCGGCATATTCGTTCCCTCTCGTCCTCCAATTCCTTATTTTAATCTATAAGTATTGTGAAATTAGTATATCTTTATTTATTAATAATACCACAATATGGGATATTCTACAAGCACATTTTTACAAATTCGAGCCTATTTTGATTTGCTTTCCTTTTTATGATGTACGGGAACAACAGGCCCACTACTCGTAAACGGTATTGGTCTTTAACCATTTTCAAACTACTTATTTGCAATATTGCTTTAAGTAGTGAATATCGCCTCGTCAGATTGCCCCCTTGATGGCAATTTACGAAAGTGGTTTGAGTAGTTATTTTTTAAAAATGTTTGTCTCTCCAAATTAAATATTTACTTTTTCCGATTAACTTGCTAAAATTAATTATAATGGAAATCGAAGGAGACTTTTATGAAAGAAGTTATTGCGTCTAACGTCGCGGCTACGGTTGCTACTATCGGCTTGTGTTTATACTTTTTGGGTACGGCTATCGTGTTTATCGCAAAGCCGATTAAATATGCGGAAAATTATTCTATGCGCCCAAAGGACGAAGCGGGTAAGACGGAAATTCGCGTCTACTACGGCGGAATATCCTTTGCTCTCGGTTTGTTCCTTGCTATCTTGGCATTCGTTTTTCAAAAACCTTTTTATTCCTTAGTTGGCGGATTAATATTTTCCAATACGGTGTTCTTTACCCGTCTTATCTTCACATTTGTGGATAAAGGCTGGAAGTGCGCTTATACCAAACTCGCAATTCCGTGCGAAGGCGCTTTTATCGTTGCATTGTGGATTTGTTTTGCAATAGCCGTTGCCGTTGAAGGAGCGCTTGTTTAAAAATTAAAATTTCAAACTCCGCGCACGCGGTTTATTCTCAAACGGTGGGAACAACAGGCCCATTCGAAGGTGGTTTTGTTACTTTAATTTTTTAATTCACGCGTAATTTCTATTTCCCTTTAATGAGTATATCTACCCTCATTAGATTGCCCGTTGGGCAATTTGCGAACCCCCGCCGCATTAGCGGCGAAAGTTCGCTGACCTGTTGGTTTACGCCAAAAGTAAAAGAGAGCATTTTCGTGCTCTCTTTTACTTTTGGTGGGAACAACAGGGCTCGAACCTGTGACCCTCTGCTTGTAAGGCAGAT
>CAYVEU010000054.1:0-12116 GCA_964450015.1 uncultured Christensenella sp.
TACGCATCCTTGTATTCGGTAAGCGGTATATGGAAAAACGCAAGGCTCTTTACCATTTCGCAATCGGGCTTTATCTTCTTGTTTAAAGCGTCCATCTTCTTTATTTCGGCTTCGTACCAATCAACTTGGTTTTGGTGAATATTGTCGTAGTCCTGATAAACTCCCTTGGTGTAGGAATGCGAATCGATAAGCACCAACGACTGAGTTATTATCCCCTCACTGTTTTTGACGTTTATGAAATAGTTGCCGCAACCGTCCACGTCCTTCGGTCCCATTTGGAACAGGCAATGCTTAAATCCGCTGTTTTCATAGAAATCGGATATCTGCTCTCTCGAATAATACGCATACGCCTCGGTATCGTGGTTGCCGTACACGACCGCCCACGGCACGCCGATAGCTTCCATCATATGCGCGAATACCTTTGCGGGAGCAAGGTTGTTGAAGCTTCCGCTCGAAAACGGTACGGGATACGCCATATCGCCCGTAACGACCACCAAATCGGGCTTGGTATACGAAATCATATCGTAAACCGCGTTTATAGCCATTTGGTCCTTGCGCAATGAAAATGCGCCGCCGCCTATATGAACGTCCGTAAGCTGCAAAACTTTAAAATCTCTGTCGCAAGTAAACGTCCAGTACCCCGTCTCCTCGTCTATTACGGGATCGGCTAGTCTTCCTTCTTTTTCTACCCCTTCCAGTCCGTCGGCAAGTTTGATATTCGCCTTAACGCCGATAACCGACACGAGCATAATTATCAAAATGACGAGAATAATAACCGCAAGAATTATACCGATTATTTTCCCCGCTAATTTTGCTTTGGACTTTTTGGTCCCCGATTGTCCTTTGCCCATTTATTCACCTCGATATACATATTTTCGGCTCAAAGCCGTATTTTTCTTTTAAAACCGCCGACAAATTTTCGACATCGTTTTTTATTATATCATAATTTAACCCACTTGTAAATACCGCGTTTATAACAAGTTCGGTATATGCCGCTCCGTAACGGTGTACGTTGATACCCTTAACGTCCTCTATGCTGCCGCACTCCAAACAGATCTTCTTTATCTCCTCGCAAGTGTCGCCGTCCAACTTCTCGCCTAACAACGTCTTTATCGATTTAATTAACAGCTTAACCCCGTTAAAAATCATTATCGCGCTGATAACGAGCCCGAAAACCGCGTCGATTCTCAATTTCGCATACCTATTCAGGGAAAAACCTATAAGGCTCATGACCGTTATTCCTGCGTCGGTAAAACTGTCGAGCTCCGAAGCTTTCAATACTCCGCTTCCCACTCGCTTGTTGCGGAAACGGAAAAAAAATCCCAAGCCGATTTTAACCGCCGCCGTCGCCGCCACGATACCGAAATACAACCAAGTAAAAACCATAAGATACGGCAAAATAAGTCTCTCTACGGCGAGATATACGAACACGAACCCGACGATACATATTATCACCGACATCAAAAAATCCGCTACGTACTCCATTCTCCCGTAACCGTAAGCAAGCTTGCCATCGTTATTCTTTTTGATTATCGCAAAACTGACGATAGCTATCGCGCACGCGAAAGTATCCGATAAATTGTTGATAGCGTCGCTGAGAATCGCCAAACTGTTGGATGACAAACCTATATAAAGTTTGATCATAAACAACGCCAAATCCGTAACCGCGGCTATAATCAGCGTTACGATGACGTAATTGGCTCGCTGCGATACTCCGTCAAGCGGTTTCAGTTTCATTCTTCGGTTTCTCCTTCCGTATTGCCGTCCGTTTCCGTCGCAATCGCCTCTTCCGTCGTAACCGTCTCGCTCCGCTCGGCGGTATCTTCCGCGACATTTGCGCTTTCTTCGACGCTTTGCGCCGCAACGATTTCTTCCGCATTCGGATTTTCTTCGACGGTTTGCTCGTCAAAAACGTCTTGCGTCTCGGTCCCACTCCCGCAAGTTTCGGTTTGCGTCGCGCCCTCACATAAGACGACGTACCCATAGGAAAGCGGTTCGGTTTCCTCTTCATCGTCGATAACCGCGGTAATCTCGTCCGCAAGCGAGTATTCGTCACGTTTTATTCCGCTCAATTCGGCCACGAAACGTTGACTCTCCTCGTCCCATTCGTCAAGCCCGTCGTCGTTCTCGTCGACGGTATCACTTTGCGCCAATGCCTTGTCCCTGTCGGTACGTCGCGCTTTTCTATTGAATATATCGTATACCATCGGCACGATAAACAGCGTAAGCAGCGTAGAGAACACCATGCCGCCTATTGCAGTTATTGCAAGCGGACGAAGCAACGCGCCGCCCTCCGAACCGTCAGCCGCCATCATTATCAGGGCGACTATCGTCGTCAGCGCCGTCATAAGTATCGGGCGCAATCTGTCCATACCCGTTCTGAGCAACGCCGCTCTCTTCGGCACACCCTTTTTAATGAGCTGGTTGCAGTAATCGACGAAGACTATACCGTTGTTTACGACTACGCCGACCAAAACGATCAGCCCCATTAGCGCCATTACGCTCATCGGCTGTCCCGCCATGAGTATTGCGAAAATTCCGCCGGTAAATGCAAGCGGTATGGTGAACATGATTATGAACGGCGATTTTATCGACTGGAACTGCGCAACCATAATAAGGTAGATAAGAACGATTGCAAGCGCGAAAACGAATATAAGCGTTTGGAATACTTCGTTGACGTACGGATTGCCGCTTGAAAGCTCGACGTCCACTCCGCTGTCAAAGTCAAATTCGTTCATCACCGTTTTTATTTGATTTTCTATCTCGCGGCTGCTGTATTCGGCGTCGTAAACGAACTCTATGCTTACGGTCTTTTTCTTGTCGGAGTGACGGATAGACGTGTACGCGTTTTCTTTGACGAAGCCCGAAGGCACGAGTTCGCCGCTGACCGTTTCGTCGTATAAAACGTTGCCCTCGTCGTCTTTTAAGAAGCTCGTTTCGTCCAAGAGTTTATAAAGGGGCACGTTTACCGTTGCCGCGCCGGTATTGAGCAAATCCGCGCTCTTTATCTTCATAGTCATAAGATCGAAGTTCTCTATAAGACTTACGCCGTAATAAACTTCCGCGCCCGTACGGGTCACTGTAAAACACTCTTCTTTTATCTCTTGTTCGTCGTCCTCGTAAACGTAGGTGTAGCTAAAACGGTCCTCTTCCGCAACGACGGGAATTTTCCCGCCTATCGGGACGTAGACGTAACCGTCGCCGCTCCTGACGAACATGCTCTTGCCATGGTCGTTATCGGTATAATAATCCGCTTGCAAGTTGGTATCGTCCACGTTGTTTTTCAAATATACGTCGTACAGCTCGCCGCTCTCCGTCACGCACTGATACCACGCCGAAGTGTCGTAACTTGCGTCGTAGATATAGAGCGCGTTTTCGTGTTTAAGGTCGTCGGTGTAGAGGTTCAGCGTATTGCTCGAACTTACCGAAGCGAGCGCTTGCGCGACCTGTAAATACACTTGCGCGACGGTAAGCCCGTATTGGCTCGCTTTCTTCCTATCGACTACTATTCTATACTCTTTGCTGTCGGTTTCCAATCCCGTGTCTATTTTAGTCACGCCGTCGATATTGTAAGCAATCTTCCCGTCGTCGCCGGTATACTTGAATTTATCGGCAAACGCAACGGCGTTGTCGCGGAGTTTATCCATGTCGTTGCCGTACATCTTTACGGTATAAGACGAGGTGTCCATACCGAGCGAACTCATCATTCCGCCGCCGCTTACCGACCATTCGAATATGCCCATATTGACTTCGTCGCGTTCCAAAATGGAATTTATTTCTCTGGTTAGATATACGGACCCTATATCCCTGTCTTTCTCGTCGACGAGCATAACGTTCATAGTAACGGACTTGTCGCCCAAGCTGAACCCGCCTACGCTAAGTCCGGTGGAAAGCCGCAAACCCGCCGCCTCTATTGCGTCGACCCAACTTGCGTCGAATCTGTCTTTGTACGGCACGAGTTCGCTCTTTTTATCCGCGTCGTCGCTACGTACTTCGACGGTCCCGTTGACGACTTTGCGCATTTGCTCCATAACCTTCAAAATAGCGTCGTCGTAGCTTAAATATTCATCGTCCGACTTGCCTTGATTGTACCTTTCCAAACCCTCGCGGTCTATCGACGCGCTGACCGAAAAAGTCGCACTGTCGCTTTCGGGGAAAAGCACTATATCCATGGTGAACACCGAAACTATACTGCCGGCGAACAGCGCCGCCACCAAAACAATCGGTATAACCTTGTGTTTTAACGAGAAATTCAGCGCTCTCGCGTAGCCGCGCCGAACAGCTTTAAACGCCTTAGTCTCTTTCTTTTGCGGTTTTTTCATAAACGTCGACGAAGCCATCGGCACTAACGTCAGCGCAACGAGCAGCGACGCCAAAAGCGAGAAACAAATGGTTAGCGCCATATCCGCAAAAATTTCTTTGGTAAGTCCGCTTATAAACGCTATCGGCAGGAAAACTATCATCGTCGTCAAAGTACTTGCGATAATAGCTCCCGATACCTGTTTCGCCCCCTGAATTGCGGCGGTATAAATATTTTTCCCCTGTGATTTCATTCGGTAAATATTTTCGATGACGACTATCGAGTTGTCTACCAACATTCCCACGCCGAGAGCCAAACCGCCCATTGACACGATGTTTAAAGTTATACCGGCAAAATACATCAACACGAAGGTAAATACCACGCTTATTACTATGGACGAGCCGACTACGAGCGTCGATTTTATATTCCGTAAGAACAGAAGCAATATCACTACCGCCAATATTCCGCCCCACATGAGATTTTCCAAAACGGTATTGAGCATAAAATTGATAGTGTCGCCGTCGTTGCTCAAAACCGTGTACTGGAACCCTTCGAAGTCGGAATCGTTTTTGAGTTCGTCCAAAACCTTTACGATACCGTTGGTTATCTCGACCGTCGACTTGTCCGGCTCTTTGTTTACGCTGACGATAACCGCGCCCGACGTGACGAACGGGTCTTCCTCGCCGTTCATTGCGCGGGTCAACATGTACGTAAGACTCGTCGTCGAATTATCAAAGTACGTTACGTCCGCCAAAGAATTGAGTTCCAGCGGCACCACCAACGCTTTTTGCAATTCGTCTATCGCCTTTTCAAGCAACGTCAAATTTATTTCGTACTCGCCGCCTTCCGCATCCTCTTCGGGAAACGTAACCGCGCCGGGCGCAAAGCGGTTGAGTATTTTCAGCACTCCCAAGACGTAATCGGTCAATTGCTCTGGCGTACTCTCGGCTATCATCTTGTATAGGTCGTTATCCTCCCCGACTTGCTCCTTTATCGCGTTCAATATCGTATCCCGCATGCTTATTACGTACGCTTTGAGCTGAATATCGTTAAACGTCACCGTTTCGCTCTCGTTTCTGGCGGCTATTATTTGCAACATGGCGGTCGCCGCGTCGAAATACGCCTTGTATTGCTGTCCTATATCGAAACTTATAACGGGCAAATTGTTGAGTTCTTCACGAGTGGTTACGCCCGAGCCTATTTTAACGACCGTTTCGATACTCCCCTCGGTAACTGTGCCCGCGGGCATCTC
This sequence comes from uncultured Christensenella sp., assembly GCA_964450015.1. Lineage (GTDB taxonomy): Bacteria > Bacillota > Clostridia > Christensenellales > DTU072 > CAG-1782. Next base: position 5,553 of record CAYVEU010000054.1, read on the forward strand.
GAAATCCTGCGCATAAATCAGCTGCGCCAAAATATCGGGAGAAATGTTGTTGAAAATTCCGCCGACCATGCTGTTCAAAATACCATTTACCGTCTGGTCTACCACGGTGTCTATAAAACTGTAAAAAAGCTGCGGATCGGCGTCCTCGCGGAATATAAATTTATTTACCAAAAGCTGTGTGCAAAGCTGATAAGTCGAACTCGTCGGGTCGGCTTTTTCCTCCTCCAAAAAGCGGATTGCGGAATCCAGCCACAAGCGCTGCTCTTCGGGAACTTCCGCGTTTTGCATCGCCTCAATAATTACGTCTATGACCTGTTCTTCGGTCATATTCGAAACGTCCGCTTCTTTTAACGCGTTATAAATTTCCTCTTTTGTCTCGTCGCTCACCGTAAAGCTAATTTTAAAAGTGTCGTAAAGGTACGTAACCAACGTGTCGATAAGACGGTCTATCTTCATATTGACGTAAATGAGGTCGCCTATAAGTCCGCTGGTGGACACGCTCGACACACCGTCTACGCCCTGAATTTTCTCCACTGCCGAATTTAATTTTTCGCTGCTGTCTTTGATAGTCTTGCCGTCGATACCGATAGAAAGGCTCATAATGGGCAGCATCGACGGGTTTATTTTCATTAAAATTGGTTCTTGCAGCAAATCGCTGTCGGGAAAATCGACGTATTGAAGTTTTTCTTTGACGTTATTGTACGCCTTGTCCACGTCCGCGTCCGCGTTGAACTCCACGACTACCAAAGAATAGTGCTCCGAGCTCGACGACGATATCGTTTTAACGTTGCCGACCTCGCTTAACGCCGCTTCCACGGGATCGGTTATTTGCGACTCAACCGTTTCGGGGGCGGCTCCGGGATAAATGGTTACCACCGCTATGTAAGGCAAATTCATACCCGGTAACATATCTACGCCTATGTTCATATAGGATATAACGCCGAGAATAATGATAATTATTATCGCAACGACCACGGTAAACGGCTTTTTTACACTCATTCTCGACAACATAGGCACCCTCGCAAATAAAACATTATATACGTTATAACTAGATTATTAATCGCAACTATAACATTGTAACATTTTTTTGGCGCAATGCAATATGAAATTGGAATTTTTTACATTATTTTTTAAGGATTCCATATAGGCACAGACTTTACGCTGTAAAACGCGGAGAATGCCTATCGATACAACAAAGTTTAACAAACGGCAACTGTCGGATATTTAATAATAGTTTTGCAACTTTCTCAAAAGCTTCTCTCGACGTACGTCGTTACGCCTATCGCTTGCTTTTGAAAAAAATCCCGCGCCTCTCCGCAATCCTTCATGGGGCGCGTTCATGCAAAATCTTACGAAAAATATTTTAATGCGGCAAACCTAAGCTGACTTGCCGATGCCGCGATATTTTCCGTTAAAGTCAATTTTTTATCGTTTATTTCAACGACGTCCGTACCGTCCGCCGCCGCGCCTTCGCCGCAAAAAACCACCGACTTTTTGCCGTACTTTGCAGCCGAATCCAAAACGGCTTTGCACATCTTTCCCTTCTTGCCGGTTGCGTCGAATTTCCATTCGCCCGTTATCACGCAATCGGAGTTTTTCACCGCCTCTTCCAGTCCGCTTATTTCTGCAAAATATTCCGCTCCGGAAAGTACTTTCGCCTTGAAAAACGCTTTCATTCCGTACCCGATACCGCCTGCCGCACCCATAAATTCCCCGTCTGGGTCAACTCCGAAATCGGAAGTTAAGTCAACTAAACTAAGCATATTGGTTTCCAAAACTTCAATATCTGCACCGCGAGCTCCTTTTTGCGGCGCATAGACTTTACTGCAACCGTTTTCGCCGAGCAGCGGGTTTTCCACGTCCGCGAGAGCGATTATTTCCAGTCCCTTGATACTCGCGTAAAAGTCGGTCAAATCCATGTGCTTTATCTGTGACAGCGTACCGCCGCAAGGCGTAAATTCCTCGTTATCTGCGTTGTAAAATTTGCCGCCGAGCGCACAAACCGCGCCTACTCCGCCGTCGTTGGTCGAACTGCCGCCCAAGCCTATGATTATACGCTTTTTCCCGAGAGTTTTTGCAAGCTTTATATTTTCTCCCAGGCCGTACGAGGTCGTATACAACGGGTCTTTTATCATGGTTTTTGCAAGCGCCGAACTCGCCGCCAACGAGATCACCGCAATGTCGTCTTTAACGCCGTATTTTAACGGTCGCAAAAAGAAATTGGCGTCGGTCGCCCTGCCCTCCAAAATTTTACCATCCAAAATTCCCGTCAGAGTTTCGACAAAGCCGTCCCCGCCGTCCGACATAGGTATAGAGGTTGCTTTATGCCCCAAACTTTCGAGTATTTCCGTTAAAATTTTGCAAAATTCCGTATTTTTAAGCCCGCCTTTGAAGCTGTCGGGCGCGATAAGAAAATTCATATCCCTCCGGTCATTTAACCCGCTATTTAATTTGACTTTAATCTATTATACTATTATAATTAATATAAAACTTTTTAGCAAGTAGGTAAAAGAATGAGACAAATTAAAATTTTCGACACTACCCTAAGAGACGGAGAGCAAGCCCCCGGCAACAGCATGCACGCTTCCGAAAAGCTTGAAATGAGCGCACAGCTGGAAAAGCTGGGCGTGGACGTAATGGAAGCCGGCTTTGCCGCCGCGTCCCCCGGCGATTTCAATTCCGTAAAGGAAATAGCCGAAGCGCGTACCGACTGCGTCGTATGCTCCCTTGCGCGTTGCAAAAAGGAAGATATAGACGCCGCCGCCGAAGCTTTGAAGACGGCAATCGTTCCGCCCAGAATACACGTATTTTTGGCGACCAGCCCCATTCACCTGCAATACAAACTCAAAATGAGCGAAGAAAAAGCTTTGGAAGTCATAAAAGAAAACGTCGCTTACGCGAGAAAATTCGTCTCCGACGTCCAGTTCTCCTGCGAGGACGCTACCAGAAGCGACCTAAATTATATGTGCAAGGCGATAACGACCGCGATAAACGCGGGCGCAACTACCATAAATTTACCGGATACAGTAGGTTACAGCCACCCCGAAGAAATTAAGAATATGTTCAATTACGTCTTCGAGCACGTAGACAACGCGGATAAAGTCACTTTCGCTACCCACTGCCACAACGATTTGGGCTTGGCGGTAGCCAACTCCCTCTCCGCTATAAAAGCGGGCGCGGGACAGCTCGAATGTACCGTAAACGGCATAGGCGAACGCGCGGGCAACGCGTCCATGGAAGAAGTTTGCATGGCGTTAAAGACCCGCCGCGACTATTTCCAAGCCGACACGCGTATCAACACCCGTCAAATTTATACCACCAGTCAGCTACTGAGTTCGATTACGGGCGTTAAAATCCCCCCAACCAAGCCCTTGGTCGGTAAAAACGCGTTCATGCACGAAAGCGGCATTCACCAACACGGAGTTTTGGCAAATAAAGCCACTTACGAAATTATCAACCCGTCCGACCTCGGCATAATCCAAAACAATATAGTCCTAGGCAAACACAGCGGCAAGCACGCGTTTAAAGATTACCTGAACGGCATGGGCGTCAACGTTACCGACGAGGACTTGAATATCCTATTCGAGAAGTTCAAAGACGTCGCCGACAAGAAAAAGCAAATTACCCATAAGGATATAGAGTATCTTATTTCACACACCAACACCACACAGGTGAAAAAGCGCGTTTCTTTGGACACCTACGGAATAACGACTTTAAAAGGAGCGGCGCTTGCGACTATAACTCTCAACACCGACGAAGGCAAAAAAGCCGCCAGCGCAACCGGCGACGGTCCTATCGACGCGGCGTTTAACGCAATCAACGAAATAACGAAGCGCGATTTCAAATTGATAGACTGGTCGGTAAGCGCAATAACCGAAGGCAAAGACGCTTTGGGCGCGGCAACGCTAAGACTGTCTTATAACGGCACGGAAGTCACCGGCAGAGGCATAAGCACCGACACGGTGGAAGCTTCCCTCCTCGCCTATCTAAACGGCTGCAACAAACTATTCGACGTAACACCTTAATAAAGGAGAATTAATATGGGCTACACAATAACCGAAAAACTGCTAATGAAAGCATATCACGCCGATAAAATATCCACGGGCGAACTGATAAAAGCCGATTTGGATATGGTACTCGGCAACGATATAACCACTCCCGTCGCTATACGAGAATTGGAAGCGCACGACATAGACGAAATTTTCGACCGCGACAAAATATCCATAGTTTTGGACCACTTTACCCCTAACAAGGATATAAAATCGGCGGAACAATGCGCGACGTGCCGCAGATTTGCTCTTAAACATAACATAACGCACTTTTACGACGTGGGTAGAATGGGCGTCGAGCACGCTTTGCTTCCCGAAAAAGGAATAGTCAAGCCCGGCGACGTCATTATCGGCGCGGACTCGCATACCTGCACCTACGGCGCAATCGGAGCGTTCGCAACGGGCGTAGGCAGCACGGATATGGCTATGGGTATGGCGAGCGGCAAGGCTTGGCTGCGCGTCCCCTCTCAAATAAAAGTAAACTTAGTCGGCAAGCCGAAAAAATACGTCGGCGGCAAGGATCTCATCTTGCACCTTATAGGGCTTATCGGTGTGGACGGCGCGCTGTATAAGACTTTGGAATTTTGCGGCGAAGGCGTAAAAAACCTCTCTATGGACGACCGTTTCACGATATGCAATATGGCGATAGAATGCGGCGCGAAAAACGGAATTTTCGCCGTGGACGAAATAACCAAAGCTTACGTAGACGGGCGTTGCGCAAAATACGAAACGTTCTATTCCGACCCCGACGCAAAATACGAAAAGGAAATAACGATAGATTTAAGCGAACTCAAACCTACCGTTGCGTTCCCTCACCTGCCCGAAAACACTCGCACGCTGCCTTTAAATAACGAAGAAATTAAAATTGACCAAGTTCTTATCGGAAGCTGCACAAACGGGAGGCTATCCGACATAGCCGCCGCATGCGAGATATTAAAGGGTCGCAATGCGGCAAAGAACGTCCGCCTTATCGTTATTCCCGCAACGCAAAGCGTCTATCTCGATTGCGTAAAATTAGGTTACTGCGAAACGATAATAAACGCGGGCGGAATAGTTTCCACCCCGACCTGCGGAGCGTGCCTCGGCGGACATATGGGCATACTTGCGTCCAAAGAAAAATGCGTATCGACGACAAACCGCAATTTTGTTGGGCGTATGGGCGCTATCGACAGTGAAATTTATCTTGCGAGCCCCGCGGTCGCCGCGGCAAGCGCAATCTTGGGTCGTCTGGCTTCTCCCGAAGAAATAGACGGCTGAAAACTACTGAAAGGAGAAAGGAATAATGAGCAAAGCTTATAAATTCGGAGACAATATAGACACCGACGTAATAATCCCCGCAAGATACCTAAACGTATCCACCCCCGAACATTTGGCGGCGCACTGCATGGAAGACGCCGACGCGGAATTTGCCAAAAAGGTAACTAAGGGCGACGTAATAATCGGCGGTGAAAATTTCGGCTGCGGTTCCAGCCGCGAACACGCGCCTCTTGCCATAAAGAGCTGCGGAGTAAAGGCGGTAATTGCCAAGAGCTTCGCGCGTATCTTTTACCGCAACGCGATAAACATCGGACTGCCGATAATCGAGTCCGTTTCCGCCGCCGAAGAAATCAAAGAAGGCGACGAAATCGTCATAGAGGACAGCGGCATAATCACCGACGTTACGACCGGCAAAAGCTACGACGCGCCCCCTTTCCCGCCCTTTATCAAGTCCATCATCGACAAAGGCGGACTGCTTAACTGTATAAAAGACTTCAAGGAGTAATTATAATGAAAAAGAAAATCGCTTTAATGCACGGCGACGGTATCGGACCGGAAATAGTCGATTCCGCCGTCAGAGTTTTAAACCGCATTGCGGAAAAGTACAACCACACCTTCGAATACGCCGAAGCCCCCATAGGCGGCGGCGCGATAGACGAATACGGCGACCCGCTTCCCAAAAAGAGCGTCGACACCTGCCTCTCGTCCGACAGCGTGTTACTCGGCGCGGTAGGCGGACGCAAATGGGACAACCTCGCCGGCAACAAGCGCCCCGAAGCAGGTCTTCTCGGCATAAGAAAAGCCTTAAAACTGTACGCTAACATCCGCCCCGCAAAACTGTTTCCGCAAGTAAAAGACAGAAGTCCCCTCCGCCCCGACCGTATTCAAGACGGCTTCGATATAGTTATCGTCCGCGAACTTACGGGCGGAATTTATTTCGGCGAACGCGGTATCCGTCAGGGACAACTCGGCAGAGAGGCTTACGACACCGAGTGTTATTCCGAAATAGAAATCGAGCGTATAGCCCGCGTAGCGTTTGAAACGGCGCAAAAGCGCGCTAAAAAACTCGTCAGCATCGACAAAGCCAACGTTTTGGAAAGTTCCAGATTATGGCGTCGCGTCGTCCACGACGTAGCCGCCGACTATCCCGACGTGACCGTCGCCGATATGCTGGTCGACAACGCGGCAATGCAACTTGTAAAAGACCCCACGCAATTCGACGTAATCGTTACGAGCAACATGTTCGGCGATATTCTTT
>CAYVEU010000055.1:0-5023 GCA_964450015.1 uncultured Christensenella sp.
AAGGATATTGAAAACGTCGGGGTGGGCTTTTTCTATCTCGTCGAATAAAACCACGGAGTAGGGGCGGCGGCGTACAGCCTCGGTCAACTGTCCGCCCTCGTCGTATCCGACGTATCCCGGAGGAGCGCCGATAAGCCGCGACACGCTGTATTTTTCCATATATTCGCTCATGTCGATACGGACTATGTTGTGCTCGTCGTCAAATAACGCTTCGCTTAAAGCTTTGGCAAGCTCTGTTTTTCCAACGCCCGTAGGTCCTAAGAACATAAACGAGCCGATAGGGCGTTTCGGGTCGGCGATTCCTGCGCGGGAACGCAAAATAGCCTCGCTTATAAGCCGCACGCCTTCGTCCTGTCCGATAACGCGCCTGTGCAGTATGCTCTCTAAATTGAGAACTTTTTCTCTTTCGCCTTCCATAAGTTTGGTTACCGGAATACCCGTCCAACGGGATACTATTTTTGAGATTTCGTCCTCGGTCACCTTGTCGCGGAGAAGGCGGGCGCCGGTGTTTTTGTCGGGGTGCTCGCTGGCGCTTTTTAACCGCGCTTCGAGTTCGGGCAGTTTGCCGTAACGGAGTTTAGCCGCCTTTTCGTAATCGAAACTTCGCTGGGCGATTTCGATTTCGGAGTTTACCTTATCTATTTCCTGCTTTATCTCTTGAATGGACGTTATACCTTGTTTTTCGTTTTCCCATTGCGCTTTCATCGCGTTGAATTTGTCGCGGAGTTCGCTGAGTTCCTTGACGATGACGGCAAGCCTTGCGGCGGAGAGGGGGTCTTTTTCCTTTTTTAAAGCCGTTTCTTCGATTTCGAGTTGCATTATCTTTCTGCTTGCCTCGTCCATTTCGGCGGGCATGGAGTCGATTTCGGTACGTATAAGCGCGCAAGCTTCGTCGACGAGATCGATTGCTTTATCGGGCAAAAATCTGTCGGTTATATAGCGGTTGGATAGCGTTGCGGCGGCGACCAGAGCCGCGTCCTGTATTCTTACGCCGTGGAAAAGTTCGTACTTTTCTTTCAGTCCTCTCAATATGCTGATTGTGTCTTCGACCGTAGGTTCGGTAACCATCACCGGCTGAAAACGTCTTTCAAGAGCTGCATCCTTTTCCACGTATTTTCTGTATTCGTCCAAAGTCGTCGCGCCTATGCAGTGCAGTTCGCCGCGAGCAAGCATCGGTTTTAAGAGGTTGCCTGCGTCCATTGCGCTGTCGCCTTTGCCTGCGCCGACTATGGTGTGCAATTCATCGATAAACAAAATAATGCGCCCTTCGCTCTTTTTTATTTCGTTAAGGACGGCTTTAAGTCTTTCTTCGAATTCACCGCGGAACTTCGCGCCGGCAATGAGCGCGCCCATGTCGAGAGAGAAGATAGTTTTATCCTTCAATCCTTCGGGTACGTCGCCCTTGACGATTCGTATTGCAAGCCCTTCGGCTATTGCCGTTTTGCCTACGCCCGGTTCGCCGATAAGGACGGGGTTGTTTTTGGTCTTCCGTGACAAAATTCGTATAGTGTTCCGTATTTCCGTGTCACGCCCTATGACGGGGTCGAGCTTCTGCGCCCGCGCACGTTGAGTAAGGTCGCTGCCGTATTTTTCCAAAACGTCGTAGGTCGCCTCGGGGTTGTCGCTACTCACTTTGCTGCCGCTCTTTACCTTTTTGAGTTCGGCGGCAAATTTCGATTTCGTAACGCCGTACTTTGCAAAAAGGTCGTTGATATCCGAGTATTTATCGTATAGGGCGAGCATTATGTGCTCGACGCTGACGTATTCGTCGCGGTTGTCGGAAGCGAGTTTTTCCGCATAGTTCAATACCTTTTCCGCGACGGGCGACAGGTAAATTTTGTTAGGGTCCGAACTGACTTTCGGCATACGGCGGATTTTTGCGTCCAGCGCACCCGCAATATCGTCCGCGTTCCCGCCGCATTTTTTTATGATAGAGGGGATAAGTCCCGCGTTATCGTCGACAAGGCTGTATGCTATGTGCTCGGGCATTAGCTCGGGATTTCGGTTTTCCATAGCTATGTTTTGTGCGTTTTGTAAAGCTTCGTTGCTTTTTTGTGTGAATTTCTGTAAGTTCATACCGTGCCTCCTTTTATATTATTATCGAATTGTTAAGATAAGATAAGTATCTGTTTTCCATATCGGTTGCCGTGTAGCTTCCAGATAAGTAGCCTTTTATTATTTCGTCGAACATCTTTATATAGTTGCTTATCGCTTGCGCCGTTTCTTCGTCGCTGTAATACTTTCCGTTGGGGATAGAAAAACTGCGCGTAAACTTTCCGTTTTCGAACGCGTAATTTATCACGTCGTTTTTATAGTAGTTTTTAAGATAAATTCTTTCCATATTAGTCCAAAGACGGAAAAAGTCGGACAGTCTATACAGTAGCTCCGTCGACTGCGTGCGAAAAATTATTTTAAGTTCGCCTATGGTGCCGTCTGCCGTGCGATACAGTTCAACCTCGTATTTTATAGTAGGGCGGTACTTGTAGTCCAGCGAGCTTTTTACGCTCATAGTCTTATCGTTCGGCTCTATAAGCGAATCGAAAGTCCCGCCGCCCAAAAGTCCGTCGATAAATTTATAAATATCGTTTATCCGCTTTTCGGGAGTAACCAAAGAAACGTAGTCGGCAAGTATTTGATTTATAAGATTGCTTCTGTTAGTGTTTTGCGCACGCGCCAAGTTATCGATTTCTCTGACGACGTCGTCCAATAATATAAGACTATACATACTTTTCTGCATAAAACGCCTCCTTGGCACTCGATAAACTCGGTTTTTGCGCAATTGAAATAGGAAATTTTATTTTTTTGCAATAAAGTTTACTTTTATTACAAAAAGCGGAAAAAGAATTATAATTTCAATTGCTTTCGCGAAAACCTCGACTACCGTACGACGGTACGGCGACACTCCGTTTTCGCAAAAAATACCTTCGTTTCTCTTTGCCCATATTTATTATTTCCGTTTCTTAGCAAAGTATACACCCGACTGCTAAAACTTGTCAAGATATTTATATAAAATTTTTAACGAATTTTGTTTTGCCATAAGCAGGTGTTTACAATGCCAGACGCTTATGTTAAAATTTAAATTATGAAAAATAAATTAAAAGTCGTGGCAATTTTATTGTTGATATCTTTGGCTGTTTGTGCGCTTTGTTCTTGCGCGTCCGCAAAAAAACGGGGAGAATTTTATACCGTTAAAGAAGCTTACGAGAAGGGCTGGCTTACGGAAGAGGAATTGCAAAATTTAGCGGACGTATATAATAACTACTTTAATAGCGGATTTGACCGTAGTAGCATAGGAGAATTAGACGAAACAATAAGCAAAAAGATTAAGCAAACGCATGCTAATAATTTAAAAGAGAATTATGAATGTGACAACGTAGATTTAGACTTAATTAAAATTATACGGTATTACGGCAAATACGGCGATTGTTTTGCGGTTTATGTACGTGACGAATATATTATGATAGATTTATTGACGTACGACGAGTATAACGTTGACGGCGTAAAGTTTTATCATTTTAGATTCGACGTGGTTCTTTGGCAAGAAAATAAAAAGTAGGTTAATTAATATGCGTTATAATTACTGTCCGATATGCGGCGAGAAACTGATTGAAAAGAAAGCGGGCGACGACGGAAACGTGCCGTTCTGTCCAACGTGTCAAAGGTACTGGTTCGATTCGTTCGGCAGTTGTTCCATAGTCCTTGTTGCAAATGAATTTAACGAAATAGCGCTGTTAAGGCAAGGATACTTATCGGATAAGTATACCTCTTTCGTTTCGGGCTACATAACGCCGGGGGAGAATGCCGAGGAAACCGCGATACGGGAAGTCAAAGAGGAAATAGGCGTAGATTTAGACTCAATCGAATACGGCGGCACTTACTGGTTTGCCAAAGGCGACCTTTTGATGCACGCGTTTATCGGCAGGGCGAAGAAATGCGTTTTTTCTCTTTCGCAAGAGGTAGATTCCGCCGAATGGGTAAAAGCGGAAGACGTGCCGAAAACTCTTTTTCCCGACGCGCCGGGGAACGCCGCTTACGCCGTATACAAAATTTTTATGCAGAGGTATATGTGAAAATAAATGAAGCTATTTTAAACAGTTTTATATAATACGCAAGATAATTTTTGCCGATTTTAACACGATGTTAAATGAAATTGCGAGAAAGCGTTGGTTGGGCGAAGCTATACTTTCAAAAAGTGAAAACCACGCTTTTCGCTTTTTGCCCTTGCGGGGTTTGGGTGCGTAAGCCCCACAAAGTTTATTATAAAGACAAAATTCATTTTTTCTTAGAAAAGAAACGCGGACTGCGTTTCTTCCTTGTAAGTCCGACTAATGCGGAAATAAATTTTGTAGCACAAAGCGTGCGGCTGCGTGCAAAATCCCGCATTACGAGTGGTCGGGCGAAGCAAAATACTTGACAGCCTTTTTTAATTGTGTATAATATAACTGTAAATAAAAATTACTTTACAGGCAAAGGTAGGTGGCTGATATGCGGGATAACGTCTATTGCGGAATGTTAAACGCGTATTACGGAAGCTTGCTTACCGATTATCAACGAGAGATAATGCGCCTTTACTACGATTGCGATATGAGTTTGGCGGAGATAAGCGAACTCAAAAATGTTTCGCGGCAGGCGGTAAGAGAGATAGTGGTCCGTTCGACCAAGAAATTGACGGACGTGGAAAACAAGCTCGGACTTATCGGGAAAATCCGTGACGTTAAAGCGGAACTGGAAAAGATAATAGACGGAGCGGACGGCGAAACTAAGGTTAAGTTAGTCGGGTTAAAGGAAATGATAGAGGAGATATAATGGCATTATTCGGTACGCTTAGCGAAAAAATTACCCACGCGTTTTCAAAGCTTAAAAACAGGGGGGCATTGTCCGAACTGGAAGTTAAAAACGCAATGAGGGAAGTTCGCGTCGCGCTTTTGGAAGCGGACGTCAATTTCGTCGTAGTCAAGAGCTTTATTAACGCAGTCAGCGCGAGAGCTTGCGGCGAGGATATATTGAAGGGTCTCGACGCGTC
>CAYVEU010000055.1:5033-11960 GCA_964450015.1 uncultured Christensenella sp.
CTTATGGGCTCCACGCACGCGAAATTAGAGGTGGCGGACAAGCCGCCGACAATCATTATGATGTGCGGCTTGCAGGGCGCGGGCAAAACGACGATGTGCGGAAAACTTGCGCTTAATCTTAAAAAGCAGGGCAAGAAGCCCTTGTTGGTTGCAGGGGATATTTACCGTCCCGCCGCAATCAAGCAGTTGCAGGTAGTCGGGCAGAAGGTGGAAACGCCCGTATTCGAAATGGGGCAGATTTCCCCCGTGAAAATCGCAAAAGAGGCGGTTGATTACGCGACTAAAAACGGGTTCGATACGATTATTTTGGATACCGCAGGCAGACTTCAAATCGACGAAACGCTCATGCAGGAGCTGTCCGACATAAAGGCGAAAGTCAAGCCGACGGAAATTTTGTTGGTTGTTGACGCAATGCTCGGACAGGAGAGCGTAAACGTTGCGGCGACGTTCAACCAAAGGCTGGAAATAAGCGGCGTTATCTTGACAAAATTGGACGGCGACACCCGCGGCGGCGCGGCGCTCAGTATAAAAGCTATGCTCAATAAGCCTATTAAGTTTTGCGGCGTAGGGGAGAAGATGACGGAACTTGAACCGTTCTATCCCGACCGCATGGCTTCGAGAATTTTGGGTATGGGCGACGTGCTTACCCTCATAGAAAAAGCGGAGCAGGCGATAAGCGAGGAAGAGGCGGTCAAGCTTGCAAAAAAAATGAAGAACAACACCTTCGACCTCAACGACTACCTTGCGCAAATAGGCAGTATGAAGAAAATGGGCAACCTTTCCGAGATGATGGGCATGATACCGGGGCTCGGAAGCAAATTAAAGGGTGTGGACTTGAACGTCGACGAAAAGCAATTGGATAGGATAAAGGCAATAATCCATTCCATGACTCCAAGAGAGCGTGCGCATCCCGAGATTTTAAACGGGAGCAGGCGCAGGCGCATAGCCGCGGGCAGCGGCACGACGGTGCAGGAAGTCAATAAGCTTTTAAATCAGTTCAACCAAACCAAGGACATGATGAAGAAGATGACTTCGGGCAAAATGAGATTACCTTTCGGCTTTTAGCCGTTGATAAAAAATAAACAAGAAAATTTTCGGAGGACAAAAAAATGGCAGTAAAATTGAGATTGACCAGAATGGGCGCTAAAAAAGCTCCTTTCTATCGCATCGTGGCGACCGACGGTCGCAAGGCAAGAGACGGACAGTATCTTGAACAAATCGGATACTACGATCCGACCAAAGAGCCCGCGCTCGTAAAGATAGACGCGGAAGTAGCTAAGAAATGGCTTGCTTGCGGCGCACAGCCGACGGACACGGTTCGCGATTTATTTATAAAGAACGGTATCATAGAGAAGAAGTAATAGGTGAAGTCATGTACGATTTAGTTGACTACTTGGTAAAGCAGTTTATCGACCCCGAATTTTACGAAATAGTCGTGGTCGAGGACGGCGATAACGTCGATATTCGCGTAATGGCTGATAAGGATAAAGTTGCGCAAGTTATCGGCAAGTCGGGTAAAATTGCAAAGGCCATAAGAACCATAGTTAAAGCGGCAAGTCACAAATGCGATAAAAATTATTCCGTTTACGTCGAGGAGAGATAATGCTCGTCGTAGGCAAAATTTTAAAAGCGCACGGAGTACGGGGCGACGTCAAAGCGGAGAGCTACATGGACGCCCCGAATTTATTTTCCAAGCTGAAAACCGTATATATCGACGGCAAACCGATAGTCGTAGAGCGCGCCCGCTCGTCGGGCGGCTTTGCGCTGTTAAAACTGGTCGGCGTAGACACGATGAACGATGCCGAAGCGTTGCGGAATAAAGAACTTTTCGCAAAAAAAGAGGATTTGCCCAAGCCGCAAGAGGGCAGATTTTATATCGACGACCTATTGGGGTGTTCGGTGACCGACGGCGTTGCCGTTATCGGCGTTTTGGACGATATATACCAATACGGAAGCGCAGACGTGTACGTCGTGAAAAGCAACGGCGCTACGATAATGTTTCCGCTTATAGACGGCGTTGCCGAAAATATCGACGTCAAGACGAAAGTTATTACCGTAAACAGGGCGGAATTTGACAAGGTGGCGGTCTATGAGGATTGAGGTACTCACTCTTTTCCCCGAAATTTACGACGTTTTAAACGTAGGAATAATAGGCAAGGCGATAAACAAAGGCGCGTTCGAGGTCGGTATCCATAATATTAGAGATTATTCTTCGGATAAGCACAAACGGTGCGACGACTATCCTTACGGCGGCGGCGCGGGAATGGTTATGACACCGCAACCGTTGCACGACGCAATAAGCGCGGTTGACCCCGACAGGAAGTGCAAGAGGATTTATTTGAGTCCGAAAGGGCAAACTTTGTCGCAAAAACTAGTCACTGAACTGAGCCGCGAGAAGAGGATTATGCTCGTAAACGGCAGTTACGAAGGGATAGACCAACGAGTTATCGATATGGATATAGATATGGAACTGTCGATAGGCGATTACGTTTTAACCAGCGGCGATTTCGCGTCTTTGGTAGTGATAAACTCTGTTGTGAGATACGTTCCCGACGTTTTGGGAAGCGAGGCGTCGACCGAGGAGGAGAGTTTTTCCGACGGATATTTGGAATATCCGCATTATACGCGCCCGCAGGAATTTATGGGACTCAGCGTGCCCGAAGTGCTGCTCAGCGGCAATCACGAAGAAGTCGCGAAGTGGCGAAAAGCAAAAAGTTTGGAAATAACCCAAGAAAAACGACCCGATTTATTGTAAAAAATTATGTTTATACACTGGTTCCCCGGTCATATGACCAAGGCGATAAGAATGATGAAAGAGGAGATGAAGCTCGTAGACTGCGTAGTTTACGTGCTCGATTCCCGCGCGCCCTTATCGTCGATAAATCCTGCTTTCGACGAGATAATCGGCAACCGTCCGAGGCTCTACGTCCTTAATAAATGCGACTTGGTGCCTACAGACGAGCTTGTTAAATGGCAGAATTATTTTCAAAAAACCGGTGCAAAGTGCATAACGGCAAATTCCACGGTAAAGGGCGGAGCGCAAAAATTTATATCCGCACTTAAAGAACTTAACGCGTCGATAATCGAAAGGTACAGGCTTAAAGGCGTAAAAAAGGCGTTTCGCGCTATGGTTATAGGCGTACCGAATTGCGGAAAAAGCACGCTTATCAACAGTATAATAGGCAAGAGCCGCACTATAACCGGCAACCGCCCCGGAGTTACCCGCGGCAAACAGTGGGTTGCGATAGATTCGTATACCGAATTGCTAGATACGCCGGGGACGCTGTATCCCGATTTTTCCGACCAAAAGAAAGCGACGAATTTGGCAATAGTCGGGAGCATTAAAGAGGATATTTTGGATATATCCGTTCTCGCGGGAGAGATATTGGCGTTTTTGTGGCAAAACTATCCCGAAAAATTGACGGAAAGATACGGGTTGAAAGAAATCGGCGGGGAGTATACGGAAAATTTGGAAGCGGTCGCAAGGAAGCGCGGATATTTATTGCGCGGCGGCGAAGCCGATATAGAACGCGCGGCAAAATCCGTGGTTTCCGATTTCAGAAAACTCGGCTTCGGCAAGGTAATTTTGGAGAAATGCGATGGCTGAAAAAATAGATATGTTAGCGTTTGAAAACGAGCTTCTAAACGGCGGCATAACCCTTATTGCGGGTATGGACGAGGCGGGCAGAGGACCTCTTGCGGGTCCCGTTACGGCGGCGTGTTGCGTCATGAATTTAAGCGAAATTATCGACGGAATAAACGACAGTAAAAAGCTGACGGCAAAAAAACGCGAAATGCTCGAACCTCTTATAAAAGAAAACGCAATAAGCTTTTCCGTCGTCGATATAGACGAAAAAATTATAGACGAAATCAACATCTTAAACGCGACGAAAAAAGCTATGACTGCCGCGCTTGACAATTTAAAGACAAAGCCGCAAATGCTTCTTGTGGACGCCGTAAAGCATGAGTTCGGGGTGCCGTATAAAGCGATAATACACGGAGACGCTTTGAGTTATTCCATAGCCGCGGCTTCGGTACTTGCCAAAGTGCACAGGGATAATCTTATGCTCGAATACGCGCGTATGTATCCCGAATACGGCTTTGAAAAACATAAAGGATACGGGACTAAGGAGCACGTAAACGCGCTTAAAAAATACGGTCCGTGTCCTATTCACAGGAAGACGTTTATCAAGAATTTTATCGGGCAGGACAATGGATAAATACGGCGTCGGTGTAAAGGGAGAGGTCGTCGCCAAAGAGTATCTTCAAAAACTGGGATACGAAATTTTGGACTGTAACGTAAATTTCCCGAAAGCAGGGGAACTCGACATAGTCGCGATGGATGGCAGGACGCTCGTCTTCGTCGAGGTGAGAACCAGACAGGACAACGCTTTCGGGCATCCTTTCGAAACTTTTACCAAAAGCAAAATAGCAAAAGTGGTCAAAGCGAGCAGAATGTATTTATCGGAAAACGACGTTAAATGCGATTTTTACCGTTACGACGCGATTGCCGTTTTCCGTGACAATGTGGAACATATCAAAGATGCCTTTTTTGCTAAGTGGTAAGGAGCGTCGCATTAACGGGGTCTTTACGCAACCGAAAACGGATTAATAATTATTTTTTAAAGCGTGTATTCGCCAAAATGGCGGATTTTTTCATTATAGTTTTCGGTTGCTTTTCCGAAGCCGTCACCTACCGTACTTAGTACGGCGACGGTTAGGTTTCGAAAAAAATACCCCATTACTGCAACGTTCCGGAGCGTATTAACGAGAGATAGCTTGCGCATAAGTGAAAATAAAGACTATTTCTCAAAAAAATAAGCGAAATCTTATTGAAATTCGCTTGTAAAAAATCACATTATTTGTTATTATATTATAGACTTGCAACAGTCCTATGCAGGAGTGCTCTGAAAACTCGTTCTATTTATATCAAAATGAGCACAAATCACAGCCCTGTACGAATGTTGTTTATATAAAACGGAGGTAAGTCATGGCAAACATTATTGACATCATTGAGAAGGAAGGATTGAGAACAGACCTTCCCGATTTCAGAGTGGGAGATACCGTCAAGGTATACGTTAAGGTTATCGAGGGCGCAAAAGAGAGATTGCAGGCGTTCGAGGGCGTGGTTATCGCGCGCAAAAACGGTTCGATAAGAGAAACGTTCACCGTAAGACGTTTGGCTTCGGGCGTAGGTGTTGAGAGAACGTTCCCCCTTCATTCCCCGAAAATCGACCATATCGACATCATAAGACGCGGTAAGGTAAGAAGAGCTAAGCTCTATTATTTGAGAGGTCGTACCGGTAAAGCTGCCAAGATTAAGCAAATCGGTCGTTAGTTCGGAAAAATAATGCCAGATAACAACCGTTTCGCTTAGGCGGAATGGTTGTATTCGTTTTAGGGGATAACTATAAAGAGGTATTTTATAATGAAGAAGAAAATAGTTCTGTTACTTGTCTTGGCGGTTGCCGGTATCTTGCTGTTTACGGCTTGTACTTCGGGCGAAAATTTGTTCAAGACGGGCGAGGACGATTCGTTTGGTTATGACAGTTTGAACGCGCTTCAAAACGATTGGACTTTGAAGACGAACGACAGTTATGCGGTTGACAGCGTTTTCTCAGTCACCGACGGCAAGATGTCGATATCTACCACGTCGGCAGGTTGGGGACAGGCGTCGCAGGCGGTTTCGCTCAAAAGCAACGCGTATTATTTGATTGAATATCATTATACGGCAAACACGTTCAGTTCTTTCGGCGACAAAGGTTACGACGGTTTGTTCATTTCCATTTTGGAAGACGACGATTTCAACACGGGCGAAAATTCGGTTCATCACCGCGCGGCGACCACGTCGAAAGGCACGGGTAGACTTTACTTCAAAACGAGCGGCTCGGCAAAGAAGACGACGATAGCCATAAACGTAGGTACCGAAGAGTATCCCGTCAGCGTAAACAGCGTTACTTTGACCGATATAAAACTCGTTCAAGTCAAAAAATCGCAAATAGAAAGCGACGGAGCAAGCTTTTTCGAATTCAAAACCGATCACTACGGCGAAGCGAGCGACAAGAATATTCTTTGGGTGACGTTGGGTGCGGTCGCTATCGCGCTTATGTGCTATGCTGCTTACGTACTGTATCAACGCAATATGTCGTTCGACGGCAATTATAAAAATAAATTCCTCGTTAAACTTCGCGACGGAAAATACACGGGCGTTTTGTTGGTAGCTGGCGTTACGTTGTGTATCAGACTTCTGGTTTCCGTTTTGACGACGTGCCTTGCGGGCTTGAAAACCTATCAAAATATGGGTTATACCGTAGAAGGGTACGCGTCGCAAGCGCTGTTTATTGCAAAGTACGGTACGGTATATTTGGGCGAATCGCTCGGAAAGTTCTGCGCCGACAACGGTTATACCTATATGGCGGTCGGCAGCAACCCCGTACTGTTGTATTTGTTGGGACTTATCGGACTGATAAGCCGTATATTCGAGAGTAGCAATCCCTACTTGGCGGCAACGTTCTTTATCAAGTTCTTCGCGTCGCTTGCGGACGTAGGCACGGCGGTAATAATTTATTCGCTCTTGAAGAAAAACAGCGGTAACGTCGGAGCGGCTATTATGGCGACTTTGTTTGCGGCATTGCCCGTGACGTTTGCGCTGAGTTCTTTGTGGGGCTACACCGAGAGCATAACGGTATTTTTGATAGCGTTGACCGTCTACTTTATGCTTAAAAACAATTATTACGGCGTTGCGGCGACGTATCTCGTTGCGTTCCTGTTCTCTTGGACGGCACTTATTTTCGCGCCGGTGGTTATTTTCTATTCCATACAGCAGGCGATAAATAAAAAAGAATTGCGTATTCCGATGATTGTTGCGGTCGTTGTTGGATTTGCGTTGTTCTATCTTCTCAACCTGCCGTTCGACATCAATCAAGT
>CAYVEU010000056.1:0-11831 GCA_964450015.1 uncultured Christensenella sp.
TTCATTTTGATACCTCCTGCATTAGAATATTAGGAAACGATCATCTTTATGACAGCGAAATCGAGAAAACAGTTGCGTAACCGATATAAATTATGTATAATAGAAAAAACGTTATTACGGAGGTTTAATAATGAAACACATCAATAAGCTTTTCACAAAAGCGCTTTGCAAAAATCATGAGACGGGATGCGGCGAGTGCCAATCCAGTTGCCAATCCGCTTGCAAAACCAGCTGTACGGTAGGCAATCAGTCCTGCAAGAAAGAAGAAAAGATCAATACGATAGTTAAAAAACCCGAATAAGAAATGGTACATACTTTCGAATATTCCTACAAAGGTAACCCTGTTTACTTTATGTGGGACGTGGAAAGCGCAAGTCTGTCTATAATAGACTTTGCCGCTTTTCTTTGCGTAAAAAAACGTTATTCGCATCTTACACAA
This sequence comes from uncultured Christensenella sp., assembly GCA_964450015.1. GTDB lineage: Bacteria > Bacillota > Clostridia > Christensenellales > DTU072 > CAG-1782. The sequence continues at coordinate 440 of CAYVEU010000056.1, forward strand.
GCGGAAGAAAAAGCTTATTCCGAAATACCTTGCGCTGATAGGGCGGAAATCGAAGCCGAGCTTGCGGAAATGGAAAAAGACGGCGCTTTAAATTCGGAGCCGCTCATTAAGGAATACAAAAAAAGCACGGACGTCGTTAAAGCTCTTTGTCTGCACATTTGTCACGACTGCAATTTAAGTTGCGAATATTGTTTTGCCGGGGGCGGAACGTACCATACCGAGCGCGATTACATGAGCGCGGAAGTAGGGAAAAAGGCCGTGGACTTTCTCATTGAAAATTCCGGTAAGAGAAAGAATTTGGAAGTAGACTTTTTCGGCGGCGAACCGCTTATGAACATGGGCGCGGTTAAGGAAATCGTCGCATATGCCCGTGAAAAAGAAAAAACGTGTGGCAAAAAATTCAGTTTTACGATGACTACCAATTGTTTGTTGTTAAACGACGATAACATCGAGTATCTCAACAAAGAAATGGACAACGTAGTTCTCAGTATCGACGGCAGAAAAAGCGTTCACAATACCGTGCGCCATTCCAAAAACGGCAAGGATTGTTACGATGTTATTCTAAATAACGCTTTAAAAATGCGAAAGGCGAGAGGAGACGCGAAATACTACGTTCGGGGAACCTTTACGGCAAAAAATTTGGATTTTTCCGAAGATATTTTGTTTTTGAACGACGCGGGATTCGATCAAATTTCCGTAGAGCCGGTGGTTTTGCCCGACGGGCATCCTTTGGCTATTAAAGTAGAGCATTTAAACGCGATACTTGACGAATACGAAAAGTTCACCGAAAAATATCTCGAACGACGCTCGGACGGCAGGTGGTTCAACTTATTCCATTATATGATCGATCTCGAACACGGTCCTTGTCCCGCAAAACGATTGACGGGGTGCGGAGCCGGAACGGAGTATCTCGCTGTAACTCCCAATGGGGATATATACCCGTGTCATCAGTTTGCCGGTTTAGCCGATTTCAAAATAGGCAATATTTTCAGTGGTATGGACAGACCCGAAATAAGAGAGAACTTTGCTGCCAACTGCGTGATGGCAAAGGCGCATTGTAAGGATTGTTTCGCCAAATACTACTGCGGCGGCGGTTGTGCGGCGAACGCGTATAATTTCGGCGGGAATTTAACCGCTCAATATAAAGTCGGTTGCGAGCTTACCAAAAAGCGTTTGGAAATGAGTCTTGCGGTAGCGGCGCTAGAAAAGGCGGAACACGAGGAGCGGTAAATAAGGCAAAACGCAATTATTTAAGTTATATTATTATATATTAAGAAATAATTATTGACTTATAGTGCGTTTGTCGGTATAATATACTGGTCGGGTTAGACTTAGAGGGAAAAACTTTCCTTTTAAGAGAAGACGAAAAGATAAAAAACGATTGTTTTAGTATAAACACGGAGGCAAACTAAGTGAGCAAGTCGAATAAATCAAAAGCTAACAAGCAAAATGATTTGGTGAAGCCCCAAACCACGGTAAAAAAGACCGGCGGCAAAATGAGTACGGCGCAAGCGGTAGTTATTTTGGTAATCATCGGTATTTTAATGGTCGGTTTGGCTGTTGTTATGTTCCCACTCAACGGTAGCGAAAGCGTGCAAGTGGGCAATTCGAATTACGATTTTTATTGGGTAACCAACGCTATTTCGTTGGGCCTTGATTTGAAAGGCGGTATGTACGCCGAGTATCAAGCAAAGCTTGCGACGGGCGAAGACGCCAACGATTCCGAAATCGAAGGCGCCATTGCGAACCTTGAAGATATTCTTTTCGATAAAGGCTATACGGAAGCTACTGTAACGAAACAGGGCAATAGCCAAATAAGAGTCGAAGTGCCGAATATCGAAGACACATCCGAACTTATGAGCCTTATCGGAAAATCGGCAACGTTGGAATTTAAAGACGAAAACGGAAAGGTGCTTATTACGGGTTCCGAACATTTGTCCGACGCTTACGTTGCAATGAACGAAGGTGCGTACGTAGTAAAACTTGAATTCAATGCGGCAGGCAAAAAGGCTTTTTACGATGCGACAAGCGAAAACGTGGGCAAAATCATTGCGATTTATATCGACGACGTCAAAATAATGGAACCGAAAGTCAATACTGCGATTGCAGACGGCAACGCGATTATCGAAGGCGGTTACGATTATACGACGGCTAACGCGTATGCAGTGAGAATTAAAGCGGGAATAAGCACGGTTAAGTTGTCGCTGTTAAGAAGTGAAACGATTTCTCCGACGCTCGGCGACGAAGCTTTGGTGAGAAGTATTATAGCCGCAGCGATAGGCTTAGGCATAATTCTTATATTCCTTATTGTAATATATAGAGGGTTGGGGGCTTGCGCCGCGATTGCACTCGTTGGTTACGTCGAACTTTTGATTTTAGCCTTGGCGATAGTTCCGTGGGTACAGCTTACTATTACCGGTATTGCGGGCGTAATACTAAGCATAGGTATGGCGGTAGACGCAAACATTATTATTTTCGAAAGGATGAAAGAGGAAAAGCGGGTCGGCAATAAACTATTGCTCAGCGCGGTCAATGCAGGCTTTAAGGGCGCGTTGATTACCATTATCGACGCAAACGTGACGACAATATTCGGCGCGATAGTTATGATAATCTTCGGTTCGTCTGCGATAAGAAGCTTTGCTATAACGCTCCTAATCGGTATTATTTTATCCTTGTTTACGTCACTGTTCCTTACCCGTACGTTGGTTAACTGCTTTACGGCATTTAACGACGAAAACGAGGCGTTCTACGGCTTGAAGACAAAGGAGGTTGTCAATGGCTAAGATGAATTTGGGCAAAAAGCTTAAAAATTTCGATATAAACGGCAATGCAAAGTTGTTTATGCTTGTACCGCTAATAGTTATCCTTGTAATGGTTATATGCGGCACTTGCTATCACTTAAACGACAGCTCTTATGATAAATTTGCAAATATAGGAGTCGATTTTCAGGGCGGAACCTTACTTACCGTCGAATTCAGCGAAGCGGGAATGAACAGCGGCGATAAGTTCGATAAGAATCTTGCTTTAATCGAGGACGTTTTAAAGGCTAACGGAGAATTGAGTGTGTCCGTAGCGCAATCAAGCGGCGACAGTACAATAGTAGTACGTTATTTGAATTCTCCGAAAGTAGACGGCGAAATTAAGGATTACAGCACTGACGAAACCGTTTCCGAAATGAATAATATAAACGAAAAAATAAGAGCCGATTTAAGTGCGAAAGTTTCAGAAGAATACGAAGGAAAGATCACAGTCAATTCCACAGCAACGCTAATAGGTAATACTGCGAGTTTGCGCTTGTTGAGAACGGCATTGATCTCCGTTTCCGTTGCGCTGGTTCTTATGCTTATATATATCATTATAAGGTTCGACCTATATTCGGCGTTAGCTGCAATCGTGGCGTTAATACACGACATTATAATAATGATGGCATTTACGGTAATTTTCTACGTCGAGATAGGTTCTACGATAGTTGCGGCGATAATAACGATAGTTGCGTATTCTATTAATAACACCATAATAGTATTCGACAAAATAAGAGCTTTGACAAAACCGTACAAGAAGACGAATCAAAAATACGACGTCAACGAGGTTATTAATACCTCCATTCGTTCTACGTTTACGCGTACTTGCTTTACAACGTTTACTACGTTGGTCGTGATTGCGTTGCTTGCCATTATCGGCGTTGCGTCAATCAGGACGTTTGCGTTGCCCATACTGTTTGGTTTGATCGGCGGTTTTTATTCTTCCGTATTTCTCGCGGCTCCGTTGTGGGGAATCTTCAAGGACTGGGGCGGAAAAATTAAAATTGCTCATAATAATCGCAAGTTCAAAAAACAGTCGACAAAATCGGCAAAACCGGTTAAAGCTTAAAATTGAAAAAGCTCGCTAAGCGGGCTTTTTTGTTAGATGAACCGTTATGACAATAGGTGACTTATGATAAATTTGACTCGAAGCGTATCCGAAATTGCCGCATGCCGTTTGGCGTATGATGTTGGGATAGATTCGTTGTGTGCCAAGATACTTATATCAAGAGGGTATTCCGACGTTCAAAGCGCGACGAGATTTCTTTACGGTTCTTTGGCTGAACTCACTTCGCCGTTTGAATATTCGGGTGTAAAAGAAGCCGTCGCTGAAATAAATGAAGTAATCGCTCAAAAGGGTACGGTAGTATTTTACGGCGATTATGATTGCGACGGCATAGGTGCGGTATCCATCTTGACGCGAGCTTTCAGTCAAAAAAAAATTAACAATTTTTATTACGTTCCCAATCGTACGGAAGAGGGATACGGTTTGAACGTCGAAGCTATTAAGAAGATAAAAACTTTGTATAATCCCGATTTGATAATCACGGTGGATTGCGGAATTAATTCGATTGCGGAAGTTGAAACAGCGTTATCTTTGGGAATGAAAATTATAGTCACAGACCACCATAGACCGAGCGAAATTCTTCCCGATTGCACGATAGTCAATCCTTGTTTTAATTCTGATTTAACGCCGTTATGCGGGGCGGGAGTGGCGTTTTATTTGGTGCGCGGTTTATTTGGTGACGAGTACGCAAATAATTTTTTGGATATCTGCGCAGTGTCCACCGTAGCTGATGTTGTGCCACTTATCGACGATAATAGAATTTTGGTTCGTTACGGTTTGGCGCAAATAAAATTAGGTAAAGGCAATATCGGTATAAAAGAACTTGCAATAAATTCCGGCGTGTCGATTAAACAAATAAATTCTTACGATATTGCATTTAAGCTGGCACCTAGGCTGAATGCGGCCGGGCGATTAGGAGAAGCGCACCCGTCGGTCAAACTGCTTACAACGGAAGACGTGACCGAAGCGAAATTTTTAGCCGAAGAACTGGGACTTAGAAATGCCGAAAGACAGGATTTGAGTTCTAACATAATTAACGACGCAATGGAGATGCTGAAAAATTACGATTTCGGGAGATATAAAGTTATCGTATTATATAATTCAGATTGGCAAGAGGGTGTAAACGGCATAGCAGCGGCGCGTTTGACCGAATATTTCAATTTACCAACGATTCTCCTAACCGATAGTTCCGACGGCATTTTAAAGGGCTCGGCGCGAAGTATCGGCGGAATAAATATTTTCGAAGCTTTACATGGGGCTAGTTCGTTTATGATAAAATTCGGAGGACACGCAATGGCGGCGGGGCTTAGTTTAAAAAAATCCGAATTAAACGCATTCCGTGACAAATTGAATGCGACAATATCCGAATTGCCGAACGAAGTTTTTATTAAAGACGTGCGTGTAGACGCGGAATTTCCTATCGGCAGTTTGGATGATACAACTTTCAAAAACATGGAAAAGCTTCAACCGTTCGGCTTTAAAAATCCGATGCCGATTTTATACGACGCAAAACCGGAATTAAAGTTCACGGTTATGAAAGAAAAACATCTTAAAGCGCGTGCTCCGTTTGGAACTGCGGTATGTTTCGGAAAAGCTTTCGCGCTTTCGGCTTTCAATTCCGCAAAAACGCGTGGTATTGCTTACAGTTTGGAAAAAAATTATTTCAATGGTAACGAGTATGATCAAATAAAAGTAAAAGATTTATATTACGAAGATTATGCTGTTTCCGACGCGAAATGTTTTGAGGAATTTGCCGAATTCTCCATAGCCGTTAAGGGTAGGAGCGGATTGAAAGCACATCGAAAAAGCGTAAGCGGTTTGATTTTGGACGTGTTTTTCAACTTTCAAGAGTTTGAAAAATTTACGGCTGACAATACTGAATATTTAAAGCTGTACAAAAAGAGCGACGAAATCGTATTAAAGCATACCGCTGTTTTGTCGCCGTCACCCGATTTTCCGTTCAATTACTATAACAACGTGCGGGTTCACGGCAAAGTGACCGACGATATAAAAAATTTTTTTTCCTTGACAGGTGCGGTGTTTGTAGGCGAGGGAAAAATTCCATTGCCATTGTTTGATATAAACGAAATGCGTGAAGTCTATAAGGTTTTACGCGTTATCTTGCCGCATACCGAAATTAAAACGTCGCAAAGTGCTTATGATGAAGCCGTTAGGCGCGGATTAAATATAAATTATGAAAAATTTATTCTATATTTTTATATTTTAGTGGATATTGAGTTGCTAAAAAAAGAAAGCGGTGATATACTAAGCGTTAATAACCAAAAAACCGACGTAACAAAATCGCAATTGTATAGGTATGCAAATGGACAAGATGCTTAAAACACAAAGAGATTTATTTTTGGCAAAGGTTAAGGACTTATATTCCAATGAGGATTATATGGCGATAGCCTATGCTTGCGATTTCGGAATAAAAGTTCATGACGGGCAAAAACGCGTCTCCGGCGAGGATTATTTCAATCATCCTATTGCCGTAGCTGATATTCTTGTAGATATGGGTTTGGATACCGATACTATCATTGCGGGATTACTACATGACGTTATTGAGGATACCGCGGTTACAGAGGAACAATTTAGAGCCAAATTCGGCGTTGCGATTTTCGATATCGTGGAAGCGGTTACCAAGCTTACGAGAATTAATTTTAATTCGACGGAAGTAGAGCAAGCGGAGAATATAAGAAAGCTGTTTTTTGCTATGGCTAAGGACATAAGAGTTTTATTTGTAAAGCTTGCCGATAGATTGCACAATATGCGCACGTTAGCGCCGTTGCCCGAGGAAAAGAGAATAAAAAAATCTCGCGAAACAATAGATATTTACGCGCCGCTTGCGGGTAGATTGGGTATTTCTTGGATAAAGTGCGAACTTGAAGACTTGTCTATGAAATATCTCTATCCCGAAGATTATGCGTTTCTTTTGGACAAACTCGACGATCAACGCGACGCGCGAATGGTTTTAGTCGACAAAGTAGCGGACGAACTCAGCAATCAACTTAAAGATTTGAATATGCAGTTTGAAATAAAAGGTAGACCCAAGCACTACTATTCGATATTTAAGAAGATGAAAAATCAGCATAAAACTTTCGAGCAAATATACGATTTGGTAGCAGTCAGAGTTATAGTCGACACCATAGGCGATTGTTATACGGTTTTGGGTATTATTCACTCGATGTGGAAGCCGATACCGGGGAGATTTAAGGACTATATCGCCTCGCCGAAGCCCAATATGTATCAAAGCTTGCATACGACTATCGTGACGAATTTCGGGCAAATTTTCGAAATTCAAATAAGAACGGTTGAGATGAATAGAATAGCCGAATACGGTATCGCGGCGCACTGGCGTTATAAAGAAGGGAACGACTCCCCCGAAACCGAATTCGATAGAAAGTTAAGCTGGATAAAAGAGGTAATGGACGTTCAAGGCGACCTTAAAGACTCGTTGGAGTTTATCGATACGCTTAAAACCACCGTTACGACCAACGAAATTTATGTTTTTACGCCGAAAGGCGACGTGTTTGACTTACCTGTCGGTTCGACGGGTATAGATTTTGCATATAGAGTTCACAGTGAAGTCGGAAATAAGTGTATAGGAATTCGCGTCAACAATAAAATGACGCCTGTGAGCACCGTTTTAGAAAACGGCGACGTAGTAGAGGTTATAACTTCAAACAGTGCCAAAGGACCGTCCCGAGACTGGCAGAAATTTGCAGTAACGCCCACTGCGAAAGCAAAAATCAGAAGCTTTTTCAAAAAGCAAATGAAAGAGGAGTATATTAGACTCGGTAAAGAAATGCTGGAACGTGAAGCAAAGCACAAGGGGTATACTTTATCTGATTTGCTTTTGCCCGGCGGCGTAAAGATGGTTGTAGAACGGTATAATTTTTCAAACACGGACGATATGTATGCCTCTATCGGTTACGGTGGAATAAAAACTAACCAAATACTGTTTAAATTAATAGATTTTTATAAAAAATCACAAGAGCTTACCAATCCGACGCTTGCGGCGACTTCCGACGTTTCCACGGTTAGGCGGCGTTCTCACAGCGGAATACTTATTGACGGATACGACGATTTTCTTATTAGAATTGCGCGGTGTTGTAATCCCGTCCCCGGAGATAAGATTATCGGGTACGTTTCGAGAGGGCGCGGCGTTGCCGTTCACAGAGCGGACTGTCCGAACATGAAAAACGTGGAAAACGAGCGGCTAATGAATGCCAAATGGGCAAATATTGACGATTCCATCTTTAATGCGCCCATATACGTTGAGTGCGACAATAAAAATACCATGCTTACAGCAATAACCGGAGCAATAGTCAACGTAGGGCTCGGTATCGCGACGATAAACGCGCATCAAAGCAAAAAAAAGGATAGATTGCAAATTCAAATTGGCTTGGAAATAAGAAAAGCGGGGGATATAGATCAAGCCTTAAAAAAGATTAGCGGGCTGAAAGGCGTTTATAGAGCGGAACGAGGAAATCAAACATAAAAATTTTTTAAGAAAATCAAATAAATTAATTGACAGGAACGCGTTTATATAGTATATTATTAAAGTCACTTAGGTAAACAAACGGGGTGTAGCGCAGTTTGGTAGCGCACGTGGTTTGGGACCATGGGGTCGGGAGTTCGAATCTCTTCACCCCGACCAGAATTACTTAAAGATGAGGGCCTTTAGCTCAGTTGGTCAGAGCGGTCGGCTCATAACCGATTGGTCCGCGGTTCAAGTCCGTGAAGGCCCACCAATAAGTTTTTTTACAACTTAATCATTGCGGTCCGGTAGTTCAGATGGTTAGAACGCTAGCCTGTCACGCTAGAGGTCGAGGGTTCGAGCCCCTTCCGGATCGCCAGATGCCTTGGTAGCTCAGTTGGTAGAGCAGGGGACTGAAAATCCCCGTGTCGGTGGTTCGATTCCGCCCCAAGGCACCAAGCTACTGCTGGCTTAGCTCAACTAGGCAGAGCAGCTGATTTGTAATCAGCAGGTTGATGGTTCGATTCCATTAGCCAGCTCCAAAACTTGGAAGGATTCCCGAGTGGCTAAAGGGAGCAGACTGTAAATCTGCCGTCCGTCGACTTCGGTGGTTCGAATCCACCTCCTTCCACCAAAAAATCGGCAAACTTCTAAGAAGTTTGTCGATTTTACTTATGAACATATAAGCTTTTAAAAGGAAAGAATAATGCGTAAAAAACAAAGAGAAGTTACGAATTTTTCGGAAATCATTGAGATTATCGATAGATGTCAAGTCGTTAGGGTTTGCTTGCGCGGGGATGGTTTCCCTTACATTGTTCCTTTGTCTTTCGGATGGGAAGTTGTTGACGGTAAGTTGCAAATTTATTTTCACTGCGCAAAAGAAGGTAAGAAGATTGACTTTATCGCGAAAGATAATGCCGTTACGATCGAAGCGGATATTTTAAACGGATACGTCAAGACGGATAACGGCGTTACGGCGGACTATGAAAGCGTTATAGGATACGGACGTGCAAACGAAGTTTTCGGCGATGAGGCAATGCATGGCTTGGAGTTGCTACTCAAACATTGCGCAATCGAAGGTTATTCGGCCAAAAGTTGCGTAATGACAGGTATAGTTTCCGTATATAGAATAGACGTGGAAACGCTAACCGGCAAAAAACGTTTTAAGGCGCAAGGCTAAACTCTTATTGATTAATTTCTTTTATTATGTTATCATAATGGTAATATATATTTACAAACAAATATTGTAGAAGGAGTACAAAATGAAATATGATTATTTAGTCGTCGGCGCTGGACTGACGGGTGCGGTGTTTGCCAGAGAGATGACAGATGCGGGGAAAACGTGTTTGGTAATCGAAAAGCGCCATCATATTGCGGGAAATATTTATACAGAAAAAGTAGAGGGTATAGACGTTCATAAATACGGTGCACATATTTTTCATACCAACAACGATAAGGTTTGGGAATATGTTAATAGGTTTGCCGAGTTTAACGGTTTTATCAATAGTCCGATAGCGAATTATAAAGGCGAGAGATATAATTTACCGTTTAACTTAAATACCTTTGAACAGATGTGGGGCGTTACGACGGAAGCCGAAGCACGAGCTAAAATCAATGAGCAAATAGCGGATTTAGATATACAGGATCCAAAAAATTTAGAGGAACAGGCTTTAAAAATGGTAGGTAAAGATATTTACGAAAAGCTTGTTAAAGGGTACACCGAAAAGCAGTGGGGAAGAGATTGCAAGGATTTGCCCGCGTTTATTATCAGAAGATTGCCACTAAGATTCGAGCGTAACAACAACTATTTCGATGCCAAATATCAGGGTATTCCTATAAAAGGCTATACGGCTATGGTAGAAAAAATGTTGGCAGGAGTTGAAGTTAAGCTCAATACAAATTATTTCGATTTTATAAAATCCACCGAAGACGAATTCGGCAAAGTTCTTTTCACCGGAAAGATAGACGAGTTTTTCGGCTATACGCAAGGGAAACTTGAATATAGAACCGTAAACTTGGTTGAAAAGGTCATAGATAAAGAGGATTTTCAGGGCAACGCAGTAGTAAATTATACGGATAGAGAAACGCCGTATACGAGAATCATAGAGCATAAACATTTTGTCGGTACGGTAGCACCTAAGACCGTTGTAAGTTACGAATATCCTGCGGAATGGACCGACGGAGCGGAAGCATATTATCCTATTAATGATCAAAAGAACACCGATATTTATAATAAGTACCGTTCAAAAGCGGAAGAGCGTGACGATTTGATAATGGGCGGTAGACTAGGCGAGTATAAGTATTACGATATGGACAAAATAATCGAGCGTGCACTGGAAATCAGCGCAAAGGAAAATGAAGCTTTATAATTTAGCGTTTCCCCGTGAAGGGATTTGCACAGAACAAGAGTTGTATTTTCGTGGCGGAGAATTGCGCTCCGACGGTATATTCGTGCGTGGTGGCGAAACGGTCTCGTTCGATACTTATTTTAATTGTTTTTCTCATATTAAGTTTAAAAAGTTTACGCAAGTTGCAAGGGTTAAACTTAGGCTTGACGTCGTGGGGAAAGGCACGATTGAAATACGCCGCTATGATGAGAACGAAGATGAAATTATAAAAGCGGCGCCCATTGACGGTAGCGTAGAAATAGAATTTCAAATATCGGATATTATAGACAAAGGGTTTCTTTATTTTGCAGTAAAGGCTACCGAAGATTCTATTATAAGAAATGGCGGGTGGTGTGTTGACAATACGCCGCGCCCGGTAAAACTGGGTATAGTTATTTGCACTTATCATCGTGAACAGTACGTTCGAAGGAATATCTACAACGTAAAAGAATATGCAAAAGGATTATCCGAAAAATTTTTTGACGTATTTATTATAGACAACGGTAAAACTTTGGAAGATGAATTCGGCGAAGGCGTATACGTAATCCCGAACGAGAACACCGGCGGCAGCGGTGGCTTTACCCGAGGCATAAAAGAGGTTTGTGCAAGAGGCGGTTATACACACTTTTTGTTAATGGACGACGATATACTGTTCGAC
>CAYVEU010000057.1:0-11693 GCA_964450015.1 uncultured Christensenella sp.
CGGTAGCCCCCCTGACCGGGTCGGTCTACTTCGACAACACCCAGCCCGCCGCCCCCAAAGAGGGGTTCTTAAGAAGCCGAAGCTCGCTTATCCAAACGGTCGGGCGTGCCGCGCGTAACGCAGAAGCGAGAGTTATTTTGTACGCAGACAATATGACGGACAGCATGAAGAGCGCGATTGAAGAGACGGACAGAAGGCGCAATTACCAAATGGCGTATAACGCGGAACACGGCATAACTCCCGTCACGGTCAAGAAAGAGATAAAGAACAGTATCGTCATAACCAAGAAAGCCGACAAGTCGAACAGAGAAAAGATGTCGAGAACGGAAATGACGAGGGAGATAGAACGGCTTACCGGCATGATGAAAACCGCCAGCGCACAGCTTGATTTCGAAACTTGCATAAAGCTAAGAGACGAGATTGCGGAGTATAGGAAGCTGTTGAAGAAATAGAGGTATTTAATTAGGAATTAGGAATTCGTAATTAGGAATTACCGCCTTACGGCGCAAGGATAATAAAGGAGAAAGCCCGCATTAAGTAACACGACTGCGGGAAAATCCCGTGCAACGATTGGTCGGAAACATATAAGAGGTATTATGAAAGATTACATTACGATAAAAGGTGCTCGCGAGCACAATTTAAAAAACATTGACGTAACCATTCCGAGAGACAAGCTCGTCGTATTCACGGGATTGAGCGGAAGCGGTAAGTCGAGCCTTGCGTTCGACACCATTTTTGCCGAGGGACAAAGGAGATACGTCGAGAGTTTGTCGAGTTACGCCAGACAGTTTTTGGGACAAATGGACAAGCCCGACGTGGAGAGTATAGACGGCCTCAGTCCCGCTATCAGTATCGACCAAAAGACGACTTCGCAAAATCCGCGCTCTACGGTTGGGACCGTGACGGAAATTTACGATTATTTGAGACTTTTGTTTGCGCGTATCGGCGTGCCGCACTGTCCGAAATGCGGCAGGGAGATTTCCTCTATTACGGTAGACCAAATCGTAGATACGATATTAAAGTACGACGAGGGAACCAAATTTTTGGTGCTCGCACCCATAGTCAGGGGTAGAAAGGGCGAATACGTCAAACAGCTCGAAAGTTTAAGGCGAAGCGGTTATGCGCGCGTCAAGGTTGACGGAATAGTTTATTCATTGGAAGAAAAAATAGAATTAGACAAAAACGTCAAGCACAATATAAGCGTAGTAGTCGACAGACTCGTAATAAAAGAGGGTTTAAACCGCAGGCTGACCGACAGCGTGGAAAACGCGCTCAAACTTGCCGAGGGGATAGTCGTTATCGAAAAGGACGGACAAGAGGAGATTTTCTCTACAAATTACGCATGTCCGGTTTGCGGAATAACCATAGGGGAAATTACGCCGAGAATGTTTTCCTTCAACGCGCCGTTCGGAGCGTGCGACAGCTGTTCGGGACTGGGATTTAAGAGCGAGATTGACGTAAATAAGCTTATACCCAACCCTAATTTGTCCATAAACGAGGGCGCGATAAAATGCACGGGCTGGAATTTGGATATGAATAATATCAGCATGATGCAGTGGCGCGCTCTATCCAAGCGCTATAATTTTTCTTTGGATACGCCGTACTGCGAACTGCCCGAAAACATTAAGCAAATTCTTCTTTACGGCAACGACGGTGAAAAAATCCACATGACTGCGGGAAAAGACAATTTTCGCTGGGAGTACAACGCCAGATACGAGGGCGTAATAAACAATCTTACCCGCCGTTACAAAGAAACGCAAAGCGAGGGAGTACGCGCGGATATAGAAAAATTAATGACGGCAAGACCTTGCGAAACCTGTCACGGAAAAAGACTCAAAAAAGAGGTTTTGGCTATCACCGTAGGCGGGCGGAGTATCGCCGAAGTGACCGAGATGCCCGTCGGCAGGCTTCCGTATTATTTCGACGGACTTAAACTGAGCGAACGCGACCAAATTATCGCGAAGCCCATTATGAAAGAATTAAAAGAACGCGTAAAGTTTTTAAACGACGTTGGATTGTCCTATCTTACCTTAGGGCGCGCGAGCGCGACTCTGAGCGGCGGCGAGGCGCAAAGAATAAGACTTGCCACGCAAATAGGCAGCGGGCTTACCGGCGTATTATATATTTTGGACGAACCGAGTATAGGCTTGCACCAGCGCGACAACGAAAAACTTATAAACACGTTAAAGAGACTGCGCGATTTAGGCAATACCCTTATAGTAGTCGAACACGACGAGGACACGATGAGAGCGGCTGACTATATAGTGGATATAGGTCCCGGAGCGGGCGTGAACGGCGGCGAGCTCATCGCATGCGGTACGGTAGAGGATATTATCAACTGTCCGCGTTCTATCACCGGCGACTTTTTGAGCGGCAGGAGAAAAATCGAAGTGCCCGCTAAAAGGCGCGAGGGCAACGGCAAATATTTGTCTGTTCACGGCGCAAGACAAAACAACTTGAAAAACGTCAACGTCGATTTTAAATTGGGAGTACTAAACGTCGTAACCGGCGTCAGCGGCAGCGGCAAGTCAAGTTTGGTCAATGGAATAGTATTGCCGTATCTATCCAACTTGCTTAACAAGAGCCGACTGCAAGAGGGTGTTTGCGACGAAATTACCGGCAGCGAATATTTGGATAAGGTAATCGCGATAGACCAAAGCCCGATAGGGCGCACGCCGAGGAGCAACCCCGCCACTTATACCGGTGTGTTTACCTATATAAGAGAACTGTTTGCGAAGACACCCGACGCGCAAGCGCGCGGCTACGGCGCGGGACGGTTTTCCTTTAACGTAAAGGGCGGACGGTGCGAGAATTGTACGGGCGACGGAATTATAAAGATAGAAATGCACTTTTTGCCCGACGTGTACGTTCCGTGCGAAGTGTGCCACGGTCACCGCTACAACCGCGAAACGCTCGAAGTCAAGTACAAGGGCAGGTCGATATACGACGTTCTCGATATGACGGTGGACGAAGCGTGCGAATTTTTCAAGAACCTGCCGCGCATCTATAATAAGATAAAGACGTTGCAGGACGTAGGACTCGGGTACATCAAACTCGGACAGCCCGCGACGACGTTCAGCGGCGGCGAAGCGCAGAGAATTAAACTTGCGACCGAGCTTTCCAAAAGAAGCACGGGAAAAACCTTGTACGTTTTGGACGAACCTACAACCGGCTTGCACGTTGCGGACGTCGAGAAGCTTATAGCCATATTAAACCGTCTAGCCGAGGGCGGCAATACCATTATCGTTATCGAACACAACCTTGACGTAATAAGGGTAGCCGACCACATAGTAGACTTGGGACCCGAAGGCGGCGACGGCGGCGGCGAGGTTATTGCCGTAGGCACGCCCGAAGATATAAAGAAAAATGCGAAGAGTTTTACAGGTAAATATATCTAAAATACAAGTGCTTGTACCGAAAAAGGTGCAAGCATTTTGGTATTATATAGGTAGACAAATTAAGGAGGCTGCCTATGCTAATGCTTTGTGTGCTTTACGCGATATACACGCTGGCTAAACGCTCGTAAAAATTAAGGAGAAACCATGGACAACTACGAACCTAAAAAACTGTTGATACTGAGAATATTGCAAATTCTTGCGGACTATTCAGATTGCGAGCATAGATTGAAGCAAAACGAAATAATCGCTAAACTTAAAAATATCTACGACATCGAGTGCGAGAGGAAAGCCGTCGCGCGTAATATCGAATATTTAATACAAGCGGGGTACGAAATAATAAAGGAAAACGACGGCGTATATTTGGCGGTTAAAAAATTCGAAACCTGCGAATTGAGACTGCTTATTGACGCAGTTTTGGCAAACCGCAATATTTGCAAGACCCACACGAAAGAATTAATTAAAAAGCTCACCGAAGAGGGCGGCGTTCACTTTAAAGACACCGTTAAACACGTCGTCAATTTAGACGACTGGCAAAAGGACGATAACGCCGATTATTTTTTTAATATCGATATTCTATGCGAGGCGATAGAGAAAAAAGTCAAGATTGAATTTACGTACAACAGCTACGGAGCGGATAAGAAATTGCATAGCAAAAGGGCTAAAAAAACCGTCGCAAACCCGTATCAATTGTTTTTGAAAAACGGGCGGTACTATTTAGCGTGCAATTACGACGGTTACGACAACATTTTATATTGCCGAATAGACAAAATGACGGAAATAGGTTTGACGAATTTGCCGGCTAAGCCGATAACCGAAATCGAAGGGTGTGAAAACGGCATTAATTTAGGGAAACTGAGCAACCGCTTGCCGTACGCGTTCGTCGACACTCCGCAGCTTGTCGAATTCGTCACGGTAAACGGCGCGGCGGATATGATAAACCACGTTTTGGACTGGTTCGGGCGTGACGTAAATATTACGGAGTTACCCGACGGCAACGTCAAATTTTCATTGTACGCAGGGCTTTCGTCGATGCGCTTTTGGCTATTGCAATTCGGCACGTTCGTAAAAGTAATTTCCCCGAAGCCGCTCGTGGAGCAAATAAAAAGCGATATAGAAGCAATGCGCAAATTTTACGGGGAATAACAGACGGTTTTTATACGTTTTCGCCGCTTTTTTGTCGTTTTACGCTCTAAAAAATTTTGATGTTGACATTTTTTCCCTATACGGATATACTGAAAGTAAGGGAACGTCGATAAATTTAGGCGTTTTTCGAAATAATTAACCAAAGGAGCGGTAAAATCATGAAGAAATTTTTACTTTCGGTAGTTACTGTCGTATGTGTGCTGGCTTGCGTGTTTTGTTTTGCCGCTTGCGGCGGTACGGACATGGCCTATAACGTTTCAGACGGCGGCAGTTGGGCGCCTTCGTTTAGCGATAACAGTTACGGCGATTACGTATACAACAGCGTAATAGAGAACGGGTTCAGTTCGGTAGCGGAAAATAAATCGTCGTATTTTTCCTTGGACAGGAATACCGCGAGTTATTCGCTTATTCGCAAACAACTCAAAAACTACGAAAAAATCAATCCCGATTCGATAAGAATCGAAGAACTTATCAATTATTTCAATTACGATTTTCCCGCGCCGGAAGAAGGGAAAGCGATAGCCGCGAGTGGATATTTGGCCGACTGTCCGTGGAATAAGGACAACAAGCTAATGTTGGTCGGCGTAAAGAGTGCGGAAATGGAACTGGAAAAAGTCAATGCAAATTACGTCTTTTTGATTGACGTTTCCGGCTCTATGGGCGGTTCGAGCAGATTGGGGCTTGCAAAAAGCGGAATAAATATTCTTACGGATTCTCTCGGAGAGAACGACGTAATATCTATGGTCACTTACGCAAGCGGAGTAAATACCGTTTTGGAAGGCGTTGAATGTACCGAAGAAGGCAAGATCGCAATAAAGGAAGCGGTAAGCGGACTTAGGGCAAGCGGCGCGACGAGCGGCGGCGACGGTTTGCAGCGTGCGTACAAGTTGGCGCAAGACCGTTTTATAGATGGCGGCAATAACAGAGTTATCATAATATCCGACGGCGATTTCAACGTGGGAATAGATAACCCTACCGACTTGAAAGAGTTTATTCAAAATAAAGCGGAGACGGGCGTGTATCTCACCGTTCTCGGCGTTGGAATGGGCAACACCCGCGACGATATGCTGGAAACGCTCGCTACCTGCGGCAATGGCAATTACGCGTACCTCGACACCGAATCCGAAGCGCGCAAAGTTCTTTGCGAGGAAATGAGCGGAACGCTCTTTACCGTGGCAAAAGACGCAAAGGCGGGCGTTACTTTTACGGAAAACGTCTCAAAATATCGCCTGATAGGATACGATACGAAAATAATTTCCGAGTACGATTTTAATAACAGCGCAGCCGATACAGGCGAAATCGGAAGCAATCTTTGCGTGGCGGCACTGTACGAAATTACCTTAGCCGAGGGCGCGGAAGGGAAACTTGCCGATATAGAAATAAGATACAAGGACGTTTTAAACGGTCAAGAAACAGACGAAAGCGTAAAATGCGAAGTGACCGACCAAACGCAAGGCAGCGAGGATTTGGCGTTCATAGCTTGCGTAGCCGAATGCGGACTTTTGCTGAGAGATTCCGCGTATAAAGGCGAAGCCTCGGCGGAGGGCGTAAAGGAAAGACTGGAAGGGATGATGGAATATATCGAAAAAGACGAGTATAAAAAAGAGATGCTGGACCTACTGTATTTAGGTATGCGCGTATACGACGTAGCCGAGTAGGCGGCGTATAGGCACGGACTTTACGCAACCGAAAACGAAATAATAATAATTCTTAATTGAGTATATCCGTCAGAAATGGCGGATATTTTCATTATAGTTTTCGGTTGCTTGTTCAAAGCCGTCACCTAGCGTACGACGGTACGCCGACGGCTTGTCTTTGAAAAAAATTCCGTACCTCTACACCCCTAGGCGGCGTATAGGCGCAGGCTTTGCGTGCCCGAAACGGAGCGATAATTAGTACAATAAAAATAATATCCGTCAGAAATGGCGGATATTTTAATATAGTTTCGGGTTTTCAATTGTACGGAAAGAGCTTCCCGCCTTCACGCGATGGGGAAGCTGTCGCGTTAGCGACTGATGAGGGTGCAATGCAAATCAAAGAATTTCCGTCCGTTCCTTAAATATAATGTATATTGACAAACAAAAATAAATAGGTTAGAATATATCGGTAAGGAGACGTTTATGGCAAAAGAACTGACTGCGGAAGAAAGGCAATTAAAATATGATACGGCGATGGGTAAAATTGCCGTTAAAAGGGATAAAAGGTTGGACTATCTCGCAAGAAAACGCGCGCGGCGCGCGGCGAAAATCGACGCTAAGTTTGCCGATAACCCCGAAAAGCACGAGCAGGAAATGGGCATATTGATTATCGACAACGACGTATGGATTGATATTGCGAACGCGCAGTACGAGGAACGCGCCAAAACGTTGGAATTAAAATATTTAAAACAACAGTAAAAATAGTATTACGCCTCGGAAAATCGAGGCGTTAATTTTAAAGGTCGCGCATATTATGCAATTATAATTATTTTAGAGGACGCAAAGCGCTTGATTATGCACACTATATTATTCGATATGGACGGGACGTTGCTCCCTATGGAGCAGGAAAATTTCGTAAGGGCGTATTTCGGCGCGCTATCCAAAAAGCTTGCGCCTTACGGCTACGACCCTAAAAAGGTCGTGGAAGTCGTTTGGAAATGCAGCTTCGATATGGTAAACAACGACGGCACGAAGACCAACGAGGACGTATTTTGGCAAGCGTTCGCGGCGCTTTTCGGCGACAAAGTTTATGCCGATAAGCCGATTTTCGACGAGTTCTATCAAAATGAATTTCACTCGGTCAAAGCTTCTTGCGGGTTCAATCCCGAAGCGGGGAAGCTCATTAAGGATTTGAAAAATACGGGTTATACCTTGGTGCTCGCGTCAAATCCTATTTTTCCCGCGGCGGCGCAAAAGGGGCGTTTGCAATGGGCGGGAGTTGACGTAAACGACTTTTCGTACGTTACCTCTTACGAAAACTCGCATTTTTGCAAACCAAATAAGAATTATTATTATGAAATAGCCCAAAAACTCGGCGTAAAATGCGCCGATTGCGTCATGGTCGGCAACGACGTAGGGGAAGATATGGTGGCAAAAGCTACGGGAATGGAAGTATTTTTGGTGACGGATTGTCTAATCAACCGCAAAAATGCCGATATTTCGCAAATTCCGAACGGCGGGTATAACGAATTGCGTAAATTTTTGACGAACTTAAAATAATTATAATTACATTATTTCCAGTTCTTCGAAGTATCTGTAAAAGGTCGTTTTTTTCATATTGAGCTTTTTCAACGCTTGGTCGAGCGTTATTTTTTTGTCGATAAACGCGTTGGCGACCGTCTTAAACTTAGGCGGTATTTTGTATGAAGGTCGCCCGAATTTCTTTCCGCGCTGTTTTGCGAGTTTAATTCCTTCCGCTTGCCGCCGCTTTATGTTCTCGCGCTCGTTTTCCGCGACGAACGAGAGTATTTGCAACACTATGTCGGAAATAAACTTCCCGATAAGGTTGTTTTCCGTGCTTCTCGTGTCGAGCAGGGGCATATCGAGAACGACTATATCCGCGCCGATATTAGCCGTAATATTCTTCCATTCGTCGATAATGGCAATATAATTTCTCCCCAATCTGTCAATGCTCTTTATCACCAACAGGTCGCCTTTATTTAATTGTGCCGTTAATTCCTTATAAACCTCTCTATCAAAGTCCTTTCCGCTCTTTTTGTCGCAATAAATATTCTTTTCGGGCACACCGAACTTAATAAATTCCTCAATCTGTCTATCCAACTTTTGTTCCGCAGTGGAAACTCTACCGTAAGCGTATATCATAATAATTGTTCTCCTTAATGTTCCTTGTTTTATTCTAAAACAAGAATACCACAAAAAAAGTTCCAAAATGTATACTTTTTGGAACTCAATTTTTAGCCACTTTTTAGCCACTTTAAATGTTGATTTTTTGTACTTTTTATTATAAAATACGCAAAATTTAAAGTCAACTGTTTTTGTTCCAAAAAGTATACCTTTTGGAACAAAACGAGCCGACAAAAACCACCAAAAAAGAGGTAGGAAAAATGAAGAAAATCTTAAAGAACTTTGCGTTTTTAGCAATAATCGCAACATTTGTTTTTGCGCTTATTGCGTGCGGTGACGAGGATAAAAACCCGCCTGTCGGCGACGAAAATCCACCGATTACGGACGAAAACCCGTCCGCCGATACCGAATGTTCGCATAATTTTGGCGAGTGGCAAATAGATACGCCCGCAACATGCACTGAAAACGGTGTCAAAAAGCGCGTTTGCAGTCTTTGTAACGAAGAAGAAACGGACACGATAATTGCAAGCGGTCATAATTTCACAAAAGAGGATACGGACGAAAAATATAAGGTATCCGCGGCGACTTGCACGGAAAAAGCCGTTTACAAAAAATCTTGCGCAATATGCGGAGAGGCAGGAACGGAAACGTTTGAGAGCGGCAAAGCTAACGGACACGACTTTACCCAAGAAGATACGGACGAAAAGTATAAAGTTAGCGCGGCTACATGTATTGCAAAAGCTGTATACAAAAAGTCTTGCGCAGTATGCGGAGAGGTAGGAACGGAAACGTTTGAAAGCGGCAAAGCTAACGGACACGACTTTACCAAAGAGGATACGGACGAAAAGTATAAAGTTAGCGCGGCTACCTGTATTGCAAAAGCTGTATACAAAAAGTCTTGCGCAATATGCGGAGAGGCAGGGACGGAAACGTTCGAGCATGGCGATTTTGGCGATCACGACTTTACGAAAGAGGATACGAGCGAAAAGTATCAAGTGTCTAGGGCAACTTGCATAGCAAAAGCAGTGTATAAAAAGTCCTGCGCAGTGTGCGGCGAAGCAGGTACGGAGACGTTCGAATATGGCGATTTCGGCGACCATGACTTTACCAAAGAAGACAGCGATATAAAGTATCTGGTGTCCGAAGCCAATTGTACGGAAAAAGCGGTGTATAAAAAGTCCTGCGCAGTATGCGGCGAAGCGGGCGATGAAACGTTCGAATACGGAGAAATAGTCGCGGACAATCACGTTTGGGGAGAATGGGTACCGACGAAAGAAGCTACTTGTACCGAGGACGGACTTGAAAGGCGTGACTGTGAAAAATGCGACGAGTTCGAAACGAATACGCTAGTTGCCGAAGGACATCATTACAAGGACGGGATATGCAAAAATTGCGGCGAAGCAATACAGGCAACGGAAGGTTTGGAATATACGTTAAACGAGGACGGAGAAAGCTATACTTTAAAAGGATTTGGAGAAGCCGCAAATGAGCCGAATATAGTTATAGCCGCCGAGTATGAGGGGAAACCGGTCACGGCTATCGGCGACTATGCGTTCGCGAATATTCAAGACGATCAATGGGTAAATTATTTCACCAATAGTGTTACTATTCCCAATACTGTGACTAGTATTGGTGAGGGCGCATTTTACTTTTGTTTAGCTCTTACGGAAATAGAAATACCGAGTAGCATAACATATATCAGCGAAGATGCATTTATGGGTTGCATGAAATTAGTCCACATTCGAAATTTTAGTAGTATTGCCGTATCGGATATTATTATCGAAGCTATGTTTGAAATGCTTGAAGATGAAATTGAAATCGATATAACGATATATGAAATATTGACCGACGAGGAAAGTGAATTTGAGAACAAGCTTTTTGTAGACGAGAACGGAGTGCAACGCTATTATGTAGGCGAAGATGTATATCTATTGGGGTACATAGGCGAAAAAACGGTATTGGATTTATCTGAGTACACGGATATAACCTCAGTTCATTTTTACGCTTTTGCGTTTAACGAAATGATAGAGCAAATTATACTACCAAACAGCGTAACAGATATTGGAGTGATGGCGTTTGGGGATTGCTTAAATTTATCGCGTATAACTTTATCCAAATCCCTAATAAATATCAGTGCCTATGCTTTTGTAAATTGTCAATTGACCAGTATAGAGATACCGAGCAGTGTGGTAAAGATTGAAGAGCGGTTTTTATATTATTGTGGGAGTTTGGAAAGAATAGAGGTCGCAGAAAACAATACAAGTTATCACAGTGCCGGAAACTGCCTTATAGAAACAGAAAGTAAGACGTTAATTTTAGGTTGCAAAACGAGCACAATTCCCGTTGATGGAAGTGTGACAAGTATTGGCGCTTATGCGTTTTTGGGTAACGATGAATTGACGAGCGTAGTTATACCTGGCAGCGTAACGAGTATCGGCTCTCAGGCGTTTGCAGAGTGCAACAACCTGACGAGCATAGTCATATCGGACGGAGTAACGAGTATCGGAAGCTGTGCTTTCGAAATGAGTGGACTTACGAGCATAGAGATACCCGACAGCGTAACAAGTATCGGAGATAGGGCGTTCGCATATTGTAGCGGACTTACGAGTATAGAGATACCAAACAGTGTAACGAGTATCGGAGATTATGCGTTCTCTTCTTGTCACGTACTGACGAGAATAGATTTCGGCGGCACGGTTGACGAGTGGAATGCCGTGGAAAAAGGCGACGAGTGGAATAGGGGGACATGGGATCATATCACCGTATATTGCACTGACGGGACTGTGGCGAAGGACGGAACGGTGAGTTATTTTAACGCGTGAGAGCGTTAAAAATGAAGCGTTTCCTGACGGAAACATGAAGTAACTTCGTTATGAAGCATTGCCTGCGGCAATATGAAGTGCGTCTAGCGACGCATTGCGGATAAAATATAAGGATAAATCGTGTTTTTACGGTTTATCTTTATTTTTATTTAATTATTCATAATTAGCGCTACTTCATTAAAATATGACCCTCACCACCGCCTACGGCGGAGCCTCCCCCTTAGAAAAGGGGAAGCTTTTTCTTTGGTATAAGCGTATCGATAAAAATGACCTTCCCGCCTTCACACGAGGGGGAAGGTGGCTCGCGGAGCGAGACGGATGAGGGTGTCTTTATTTAAAGTTTTAAAAATTATAGCAAAAAACGAATTTTAAATTTAATTTATCCATACCTTTTCACAATTAACTTTACTTATTACCTTAAAATCGGCAAATTTTATTGAGTGAAAAGTTAAAAAGCAAAATCGGCAAATCTCTTACGAAATTTGCCGATTTTTGGAGCTGGTAATCAGATTCGAACTGATGACCTGTTCATTACGAGTGAACCGCTC
>CAYVEU010000058.1:0-11650 GCA_964450015.1 uncultured Christensenella sp.
GTTGAGCAGCATAAAAGAGCTAGTGCCGACAGGGGGGGGGTTTCTGCGCAAAAAACTTTAAGTAGGTATGAAAAAGCGGTTGCTTTATATAGAGTTTTCATTGAAAATATACATATATTCGATAGAGTTATTCTTAATGTAAGAGAAAACGATATAGATTTAGCTAAGTTGCAAGCACGTGGCGTTATTGATGGTGTTTTTAACGGAAAAATAAAGTTAGATAAAACGATAAAACGAGGGCCTAAACTTTTCATTGTATCTGGTAACGCCGCATCTGGAAAAGATGATATCATTAAAGCTGCTAAGCTATACGGAAAACAGCAAGCCGATATATTAATAAAGTCTACATCGCGACAAGAAGAAGATGGTGATGTGGGAGAAATTATTTGTAAATATGTTCCAAAGATCAATAAAATGGGAACGTATATATCGGAATACAATTTAGAGCTAAATAAGATTGAAGAGAATTTGACGTTTAAAAAGTACGTCAAGCAAAACAAAATTGAGCTAATAAATAAATATAAACAGTATATTTTAAATGCAATAAATGCGATTAAATTTTCTAAGACAAATATTGATATACAAACATTACTGCATCAAAACATTGAAGGATGTATTTCATTCGAACAGTATGCGCAAGTAGAATACTTTTTGGCAAAACAAGCTAAAATACGTATGGTATTAACTCCTTTACAGCGTTTTTGGCAAGCCCTTAAAAAGACACAAAATAAGTTTAAGAAAAATGGTAAAATTTCAAGAGATGATTATTTTACGATTCTTAATGAGTGGTTTGAATTTAACACTTCTCCAAGCTATATTCCTCTAGATGAGATACGGGAAAAGACTACTGAGCAACAAATAATTGAAATCCAAAAAATCGAAGATCCAAAAGAAAATAAAAGTTGGCTTATTAATAATGAAGGAAATTCATATATATTTTATGAGAATAATGAATTATATGGTGAACCAATCAAGTACGGATTTGAAATTAGTAAATATGTAAATGAATGGAAAACGGGTACACGTAATAAGCATTTAGTTTTAACCGCCAGTTTGCCTAATATGTTTAGAATTTGTCGTGAACAATTTGGTAGCGAAAATGTTATTACAGCCTTTACCTACTCACAAATAAGTCAAGCGGAACATGAAGCTCATTCGGATATAGCGATAGGAAATGCAAAGTCGAAAGAATATAATGATATTATTCGATATGCGCAGCATATTGCGGATTTTGATTACGCTTTAATTTACGCAGAGACTAGTTTAACTAATTTATCTGGCAATCAAAAAGATGAACTAGTTGATCAAATGTTCAGACTATTTAGAGTCTATAATCCGGAGGTTATTTAAATGAATCATTTAGTTGTTATTGTCGGTGGAACAGGTGCTGGAAAATCATTTATTTTAAGTCGGATTACTGAAATTAATAAATCTTTTTTGAATACTATCAATGAGGAAAAATTTTCTTATGAAGAGTATCCGTATAGTATTATAAAAAAATACACTACTCGTTCACCTAGACTAAGCGAAACTGAAGGTGCGACAGATTTATATTGTAATGCAAGTTTAGAAGATTTTGAAAAATGTGGGAAATTCGTATATACTTATGGGAATCATTGTTATGGGATAGATTGTAGCGAAATTGATTACAAATTATCCAATGGACAAAGTCCAGTGGTTATAGTAAGGGATTTTCGTATTGTTGAGTTGTTAAAGCAAAGATATAATTGTGTTGTCGATATTTATTGTAAAAGTGGGTTAAGTAAAGATGACCTTGCGGAAGTTTTAAAGAAAAATGGTGCACAAGATGATGAAATCTTAGCAAGGATGAATAATATTGTGCATGACGATAATCAATGGCTTTATTCAGATAACAAATTTTATGATTATATTGTAAATCGATATGATGAATCATTTATACCCGCTATTATTTCTTCCTTATGTCGTGCGCCTAAATGGAACTCACGAAAAATTGCTATTATAGCTGTGGGAAAAAAGCGAATTGATAATATTACACTAAGTGTTAATGTCGCGAGTAATGGCGACACACAATTTATAATTGAACCTATTAATGCGTTGGATTTCAATAATGATAATAAAGAATCTGTTGTAGATACTATTAGGAATTCTTGGCTAACTATAATAGACATCTCGTTTAATCAAAATATGCTAGAAGATTCTCACGGATTATATAGGCTAGTTAATATTGTTTTTAATGTTAAACAAGGTGATGATAAATTAGTAATAGCAGATACAGAAATGTCACAATTAATACCATTTGACATTATTAATAGTCGAGTTTATTTTTACGATAATCAAAAAGGAACTTTGCCTTTTATAGTACGAAATCAATTGCAAGGTATATTTGGGAATAACTAAATATACCTCTCAAAATACTACAAGGAGAAAATCAGTATGATATACATAATCGCTGGCGCATCAGGATGCGGGAAAAAATTTGTTTTAGAAAGAATGAAACGACTAAGAGTTTCTCTTTTTGATGTAAGCAAAATGACAGATAAAGATATTCCCGTTGATCCCGCCTTAAAAAAGAAAGATTTGGATTACGGGTATTCGTTCACAGAAATTAAAGATGTTTGTGGAGAATATATTTATCAGTATGAGGGAAGTTGGTATGGTATAGATGTATCTAAAATAGACACTGCACTTATTGAAGGCAAAAGTCCGATAGTAATTGTACGAGATTATGCTACAATTTATAAGTTAAAGCAAAGATATCCTCTTGCAATCTTAATTTATATTCATACGGCTTTGACTGGGGATTCCTTAAAAAATAGATTATCAGAACTAGGTATTAAGGATGATATGCCTGTTTCCGAAAGGTTAAACCGAGAAAAAAGAGATTATAATAATATGATCCAACAAAGAGACAAATATCAACTCCACTTTGATGGATATATAGCAAATAATTTTGATTCCACTATTGATTTACAAATACAAAATATATTGCTCAATATTCAAGAAGTAGATTATCATCGTATATTTGTTGCAATGCCATTTACAGAAAAAGACGATTATAAGCCGCAATTTGTTGAATCAGCTATTGATAGCGTAGAAAGGCTATTGAATAATTACTTAATCAAATACATCTCTACTATGAAAAAATTTAAAATTTATAGAGTAGATAAATCAGAAAAAGGATATTTTGCGACATATTCAATTCAGGATAGACTAAACTCCCAAATTAAAGAAGCAAATATGATGATTTGTGACCTTAGTCTAAACAATCCTAATGTTAGTTACGAATATGAAGAAGCTCTCTACAATAAAAAGCAAGTTATAACTATAGCTCGTGAGAATAGTTTTGGCGCAATCCATCATAATAAAGAAATCAACATAATTTATTCTCCAGAAAACATTGGAGATCTTATACACCAATTGTCTGCTAAAATATGCGAATTATATAAAATCAAGGAATGCATTGCTTAGATAAAACAAGTTTTCATTGAGATGCTCTAAGAGAATTTTTGGGTGGTTCTTAATCTACTTGAATTATAAAGCCGAAGTCACTTTCTATTGCAAATTTATTGTTCTTGTAATTAATGTTTGGGTCACCAAAATATAAAAATTGCTACTTGCTAGTGGTTTCTCTATTTGGGCTCCCCTAGGGAGATAAACGAACTCCTAAAAGAGTTCGCAAATTGCGCAACTTGCGCAATCTGGCGGCAGATACGCTAATACGAAGTAAGAAAATAAAGCACAAAAAAAACTGTTCCGAAGAATATCAAAATTCCGCTATCTCCTTGGGTCACCGCTACTCATAAGTGTTTTTTTACCGTATAATAGTATTGCGTTTGGCGTTGATTTTTGTTAAAATATATAATATGGAACAAAATATAATTCAACTTGACGATAGTTTAGAATATGAGTTGATTTGCCAAGGCAACACGGCGGAAGTTTTCTTATGGGACGAAACAACAATATTGAAATTGTTTAGAGACGATTTTCCGCTTGAATTAATTTTAACCGAATTTGACGTTGCATTCCGTATAGCTTCGGATTTATTATTCGCGCCGAAGGCGTTCGGAGTAGTAGAATACAAAAACCGTTACGGAATTTTATATGAGAAAATCGACGGCAAAGATATGATTGCCGATATGTTGCATAAACCTTATAAATTAAGGGTTTATTCAAAGGCATTAGCCGAGACTCATGCAAAAATACATAATTCAACCGTAGATTTAGGCTTAGACATAAAAAGTAAGTTATCGATTAATATTAACGCCGCCGAAGATTTAACGGAACAAGAGAAGGGGAAAATAATAGCCTATATTAAAACCTTGCCCGACGGGAATGCGCTTTGTCATTTTGACTTCCATCCCGGCAACGTTATGATAAAAGACAATGAGTTTTACGTTATAGATTGGATGACCGCTTGCAACGGCAATGCAGCTGCCGACGCAGCGAGAACGTATCTTTTGTTAAATTACGGCGAATTATTATACGTCAATTCTTTCGTCAAGCTTATTGCGCATATCGTTGAAAAGCATATAGGCAAAGTATATTTGCGGCAATACAAAAAATTAACCGGCGTAACGGACGCCGAAATACAAAAATGGCTTTTGCCGATAGCCGCGGCAAGGCTTATAGAGTGGATACCCGAAACCGAAAAAATCAAACTTATAAAATTTATCAAAAAAGAATTAGACGAAATAAAATAATTTAATTGTCCGGATTATCTTGGGTACCGCACGGGTAGGAATTTCGCAAATTACTTCTTTAATATATCGTAAAACTTGAATTGAGAGATTTTGAGTTTGTACTGCGCCCAGTTTAAGGCGAAGTTGAGAGAACCGTTGATTGTTTCGGTAAATGCCGGATCGCCGAATTTATAAGCGTCCTCTGTGAAAAAATATTTGATAAGCCATATTTTTGCCATAGTTCATATCTCCTTTGTTTTTCTAAACTCATTATACGGCTTTCAATGTACCGAAAAGGGGACATATGGCAGGGTAAAAGCAAACAAACGACAAAGTCCTTTAAACCGACAAAAGCCCTTCGAAGTTGTAAGAGCCGATAAACCGACAAAAGCCCTTTAAGTCAAGGGAGAAAAACTTAAAGGGCTAATGCCGAGTAAATATTATTAATTAGGTTGCTTTCAGTATATGGTATGCGGCTTAAAGTAATCTTAATCAAATTGACGAATTTTTATTGCGGACTGTGGGCGTTATGAGTTAAAATTAATTTAAGAATATCGGGTATAATTTAATTTAACGATTATTTGTGCGAGGTGAAATTATGAATATACTGCTTGTTGAGGACGCGGTAAGCTTATCGGAAGCGCTTGTTCACGTTCTGAAAAAGGAAAAATACGTCGTTGACGCAGTATATGACGGGAAAAGCGGACTTCATTACGCATTGACGGGTCGTTACGACTTGATTTTACTGGATATTATGTTGCCGAAGATGAACGGTTTTGACGTGCTGATGCGCTTGCGCGAGGAGAATATCGGTACGCCGGTTCTTATCCTTACCGCAATGGGACAGGTGTCCGAAAGGGTCAGGGGGTTGGATTTGGGCGCGGACGACTATTTGGCTAAGCCTTTCGCAACCGATGAATTGTTGGCAAGAATACGGGCGCTGCTTAGGCGTAAAGGCAACGTTATAAGCGAAAATATTAAAAAATTCGGAGATATAGAATACAATTCTTCCACGTTCGAATTGTGCTGTAACGGGAAAAAGGTTAAAGTCGCCTTAAAAGAGAGCGAAATTATCCAATACTTTTTGGATAGGCCATCTTTCGTAGTGTCAAAGGACGAACTTATCGTAAAATTATGGGGATATGATTCCGAAGCAGAATATAACAATATCGAAGTTTACATCTCATTTTTACGCAAGAAATTGCTGTTTTTGGGCTCGAAAGTCAACATATCCACGGTGCGCGGCATGGGGTATAAGTTGGAGGCTTGATGTTTGACCAACTGCGGTTAAAGGTTGCGATAAGACAAAGCCTCACTTTGGGAATATTGCTCGTCATAGTATTGACGTTGATTTTTGTGTACAACGCGACGGCAATCTCCACCAATATAGACAACAACTTAAACAATATGCGCAATTCGAACTACAATTACTTTTTCGGCGGCAATTCAAATAAAGACAAGCCGAACGAAAAAAACAGGGATACGCTCGCGATACTCGTTGACGGGAACGATAAAATATTACCGTCCGACAGCAATTTTTACGACAGCGAAACAGTTCAAACGCTCGTAGACGTCGCAATGAAAGACAGAGCGCAAAACGGTCGAGTTAAAATAGGCGACAATTTTATTGCGTATTCCGTAAAGCCGTTTATTTTAGGCGATATCGTCTATGTTTACGACTACACCAAAGACTATCATAACTTGCGCAATATGACGGTCATTACAATTATAGCGGGCGCAATAGGCATAGTCGCAATTGCTTTATTCTCCTTTAAATCCGCGCAGAAAAACGTCGCGCCGATAGAGAACACTTTCAACAAACAGCAGGATTTGGTGGCGAACGCCTCGCATGAATTGAAAACGCCCATTACCATTATTAATACCGACTTGGCAATATTAAACGCAACCCGCGACACTATGACGGAAGAGCAATGCAAGTGGCTCGACAGCATAGGCAATCAACTCAACAGAATGAACGTGCTCGTTACCGAAATGCTCGAACTTGCACGCATAGAGGGAAATAAGGACCAACCGCAAAAAGAAAAAGTTAATTTGAGTACGCTTGTCGAAAGCGTGGTTTTAGAGTCCGAAGCTTTGGCTTTTGAAAGAGATTTGATAATGGAATCCGACGTTAAACCCAACGTGACAATTACGGCGGTGAATGCGCATATCGAAAAGCTCATTTATATTTTGATTGAAAACGCTTTAAAATACACCGAACAGGGCGGAACGGTAAGAGTGAGCGTCATGGGCGAAAGAAGAAAGGCGATTTTGAAAGTCAGAAATACGGGAGAAGGCATACCGCGTGACAAAATACCCAAATTGTTCGATAGGTTTTACCGTACCGACGAGGCGCACTCGTCGTCGAATAGTTTCGGGTTGGGGCTTGCCATTGCAAAATCCATAGTGGACGCGAACGGCGGCACGATAGGAGTGGACAGCAAAGAGGGCGAATATACGGAGTTTGTCGTCGTTTTCAGACAATAGCTTAAAAATAATATTTACATTTTCTATAAAGCTGAATATTTCCAAGTAAGTCGAGTACGGGAAAAAATTGCAATATACAATAAGCTGTCATTTCGCCGCGGTCGCCGATTTTCCGGCGCGTTCTATTTAAGATACGCTACCGAGCCGATAATAATCGAAACGTGAACGAGATAGAGATTAATAACCAATCCTTTTAACGGCTTTTTCAAAATAAGTATCCTTATTTATAGTATTTTTAGTTGATTTATAAAGTTGAATAATTCCAATTACATCGAGTACAGGGAAAAATTGCATGACGCAATAAGATTTCATTTTGCCGAGGTCGTCGATTTTCAGTCGTGCTATATTTATCGAGTAGCCGACAGCGTAAGACGAGGATGCTAAAATCACAAGGTAAACCGTGACCGATAAAGCCGCCAAGAGATACGGTGCGTAAAGATAGGACAACGGCACCGTTAGCAAGTAAAATAAATAACAAGCCCCAACACTCAGGAACGCGCAGGGGATAAGGCTGATTTTAGTACGCATAATCGTTTTGTATACGTTTTCACGCAGTCGAGTCGCCGAAGAAAATCCTTTTATTATATTGACGATTGCCAAAATTACGGAGATTATCAAGAAAATCGGAGGCACGAAATAAACGCATATAAAAAAATCGAAATAATCGGAGTGCGCAAATCCAACTCCGCCGATAATTTGCAAAAGCACGGCAAGATATAGATTGATTATAAGCGCTCTTAATAATTTTTTCATAATCGCATCCTCCGCTTTCAGTATAACACGAAATGAGAAACGGCGCAATACCAAAAAATAAACGGTTAAATTTTAGTTGATTTGTATAGAAGAATGCTTCCAATAACGTCGAAGACGAAGAAAAAGTGGAAAACGCCGCACACGACGAGCGTTGTTATATTGCTTTCGCCGTTTATAAATTTGTTGACGATAAATCCCAAATTGTAGGACGAGGTGACGAACGTTATGCCGTAGGTTATTGCTATAAGCAGAGGCGCGACGATAAATATCGACATAAAGAGGAAAGGGTTTAGAAGCCCCGCAATCAATAAAATACAAAGAATAAAATTGACGATAAAGAACGGAATTAAACTCAATTTCGCAAGCATAACCGTTTTGGTGACGTTAGGTTCGGGCGATTTAAATTGCAATACGCCGAATACGATGTTGATACAGCCGAGAACGAAAGCAAGACACAAAAACACGGCGGGCGCGATAAACACGAAATAAATCTTGGCGTCGGGCAGCGCAAAGAAAATTCCCATACCGACGAGAAGGGAAATTTGCATTAAGTACACGGTAATCATAAAAGCTATAAGCCACTTTTTCATTCGCATAAGCGTATTATACCGCTCGCAATAAAGAAAATCAACGAAAGGTAAAGATAAATTTTCGAATAGGAAAAAAACACTGGAAAACGCGCGTGCGTTATGGTATACTATTTCCGTATCGGTATTTACGATGCGCATAATATGACGAGAGGAGAACCGTATGGAAAGATTACTTACGCAATTTGCGGAAACGATGGACAAAAATTTGCCTTTGAACGACTACCCCAGACCTCAGATGGCAAGGGACAGCTTTCAGAACTTAAACGGCGAATGGGAATACGCTATTTACGACAAAAAGGAGCAGTTTAAAGGTTACCAAGGCAAGATTTTGGTTCCGTACAGCCCCGAATGTATTTTGAGCGGGGTGGAGAAGCAAGTTAAGCCTACCGACGTTCTGTATTATAAAAGAACTTTCGAATTTCACAAGGAAAACGACCGCGCGCTTATTCATTTCGGCGCGGTCGACTATATGTGCGAAGTAAAGATAAACGGTCGCGTTGTCGGCGGCAACAAAGGCGGGTATTATCCGTTTTCATTCGATATAACCTCGTTTGTGAAAGAGGGAACGAACGAGATTACCGTCGAAGTTACCGACCCCGGCGACACGGGCACGCAAGCGAGAGGGAAACAATCTTCCAAACGCGGCGGGATATGGTACACTCCGCAGTCGGGTATTTGGCAGACGGTGTGGATAGAACAGGTTTGCGACAATTATATTAAGAGCATTAAATTGGTGCCTGATATAGATAAAAAGGTCATTAACGTAGATATCAATTTTTCCGAAAGAGTAGAGCCTGCGTTGGTTTCCGTAAGCGACAAAGGGTTTACAAAGGCGAGCGTCAACGTTATGGACGGGAAAGCTACGTTGGATATGGGCGACTTTACTTGTTGGAGTCCCGAGAACCCGTATTTGTACGACTTGACGATTACGACCGACGTAGACGAAGTGAAGTCATATTTCGGTATGAGAAAGTTCGGAATAGGCAAAGATAAGGACGGAATAAGCCGCCTTATGTTAAACAACGAGCCGTATTTCCACAACGGATTGCTCGACCAAGGGTATTGGAGCGACGGTATGTATACGCCGGCAAGCGACGAAGCCATGATTTACGATATTCAAACAATGAAAGATATGGGCTTCAATATGCTACGCAAGCACATAAAAATCGAGCCGTTAAGGTGGTATTACCATTGCGACCGTATAGGAATGCTCGTGTGGCAGGATATGATAAACGGCGGCGGCATTTACAGCGCGTCGGCAATCATGATAAGACCCGCGTTTACTCTCGCGTTTTTAAGTAAAAAATTCATGGCTAAGGACACCGAGAAAAAGTATAAATTCTTTTCCCGCGAGGACGAGGCAGGTCGCAATGAGTATTACGTTGACAGCGAAAGGATGATAGACACGCTCTTTAATACGGTCAGCCTTTCCGTATGGGTGCCGTTTAACGAGGGCTGGGGACAGTTCGACAGCGTGAAAGCTTACAATTTCTATAAGGAAAAGGATTCGACGAGAATTATCGACCATGCGAGCGGATGGCACGACCAAGGAAACGGAGACCTTAACAGTTTCCACATCTACTTTACCGCTTACAAGTTCCCGAAATACAACGCAAACGACGAGCGTCCGATAGCGCTGACCGAGTTCGGCGGGTTCAGCTTCCAGCCGAAAGGACACGTCTTTAACACGGAGAAGTTCTTCGGGTATAGGAAATACAAGACGCAGGAAAAATTCGAAAAGGCGTTCGAAAAGTTATATAAAAAGAAAATCGTGCCTAATATTAAGAAAGGACTTTCCGCCACGGTTTATACCGAGGTCAGCGACGTTGAAGACGAGTGCAACGGACTTTTAAGTTACGACCGCAAGGTGGTAAAAATCGATATAGAACTTGCGAAGAAAATAAACGCCAAGGTTAAGTTGTAGGAAGAAAACTTATATGCTGGAAAAGGTTGCATTTAAAATATTAAACGTAATAGCCTCGATGTCGGTGGACGGAGAAAATCTCGTAGTGCATAAGAGCGAGATACTTTCTCTATTGTCGGAAGAAATGACGGTAGAGAGTTTGGACAGTCATATAGAAGCGTTGGAGATAAACGACATGATAAACATTTTGTTTTCCGACGCTAATTTGTACTGCCTTGCGCTTAAACCCAAGGGCAAGCTCGTTTCCGAAAAGAATCGCCAGGCGGAAATAGCCGCGGAGGTCGCGCAAAATAATCCGCAGGTAGACGAAGTGAACGTAGACGATTTCGTCGCGTCCGAGCCGGTCGCTGCCGAGGAGGGCAAAAAACCTTTCGGTTTGAAAAAGTTTATTCTTATATGCGCGGGCAGTTCGTTTCTCGGCAGCTTTATCGCATCTATAATAGCATTCCTTATCGTGAGGTTCGGTTAGTATGGTACTGGGTAAGAAAGAAAAGGTGTTAATGGATATAATATATAAGCAGGCAAGTCGGTCGGGGAACGGGCAATGCCTTCTTGCGCCAATTGACCTGCTGAATAAGATACCTTACCGCGTGGATTTTAAAGAGAGCGATTTGGACGAAACGCTAAATCAGCTTGTACTGGACAGCTATTTCGATTGCGAGAGGGCAAAGACGCCGTCGGGCGACGTTATGTACTGCCTGACGTTAAAGGACAACGGCATCAGCTATTTGCGCGACAAAAAAGTAAGGAAGAGAAAACTTATATTCAGAATAGCAATGGCGATTGTTATTGCGATAATAAGCTTTTCGATGAGATCGATTTTAAAGGCTATTTTCGGTGGTTAATATTCAGTTAAAATTTAATCATGGATAAGTTTGAATTAGTCAGCAAATTCCAACCCTGCGGCGACCAGCGGCAGGCAATAGATAAGCTATGCGAGGGCATAGAAGACGGCTTGCGAACGCAGGTCCTTTTGGGCGTTACGGGCTCGGGTAAGACGTTTACTATGGCAAACGTTATAGCGAAAGTAAACCGTCCGACTTTGGTCGTTGCGCACAACAAGACTTTGGCGGCGCAGCTTTGCAACGAGTTCAAGGAGCTTTTCCCCCACAACCGCGTAGAGTATTTTGTCAGTTACTACGACTATTACCGCCCGGAAGCCTATATCGCGTCCACCGATACTTATATCGAAAAGGATATGAGTCTTAACGACGAGATCGATAAATTGCGCCATT
>CAYVEU010000059.1:0-11513 GCA_964450015.1 uncultured Christensenella sp.
GCTGAATATTTTCGGCGGTCATGACGCGGGATTGAAGCTCTTTTTTGTCACGTTTTTTACGTTCTATCAAAAAATCCATACCGTAAAGGGCAATTCTGCGATAGTCGCCGATGAGCCTGCCTCTGCCGTATGCGTCGGGGAGACCCGTGATAACGCCCGCGTGGCGCAGCTTTAAGGTGTCTTCGCCGTAAACTCTGTAAACGCCGTCGTTGTGGGTCGTCCTGTACTTAAACGCGTCTTTTATCTTGTCCGACAGTGTGTAACCGTGTTCGGCGCACGCTTTTGCGCTCAACCGTATTCCGCCGAAAGGGTTTACCGCGCGTTTTAAAGGCGCGTCCGTTTGAAGACCGTATATAAGCTCGTTATCCTTATCTATATAACCCGGCTTAAAGGAGAGGATTGACGAAACGTCCTCGGTGTCGATGTCCAAAACGCCGCCGTTTTCGCGCTCGCGCTTCAATAGCTCGGTAACCTTAGCCGACAAGCAAGACGTACGCTCGGTAGGGGCGGACAAAAAGTCGCCGTCGCCTAAGTACGGAGTATAGTTATCGAATATAAAATCGCTAACGTTGATATTTTCCTTCCAGCTTTCTCCCGAAAAACCGTTCCATGCGTCGTACATATTTACCTCCGTTTACAGTGCCCGTAAAAATAAAAATCGCCCGAGCAACGTTATCAATGCCCAGACGGTCGACAGCTTCTTCCTCCGCTTCCGTATAGTGAACTCTATTTCCGTCAGTCGCGGCAGTCCCAAACTTTGTATAACGGCACATCTCGCGCCCTTTCTTCGTGATTCGCACTCGGTCATTTACGACTTAGTAAACTCCCGTCGTGTTCACGCTCGAAAGAGCCCGACCTGCACCATTTCCGAAGTTTGTTATGTATTCGTATAACGGCACATCTCGCGCCCTTTCTTCGTGATTCGCACTCGGTCATTTACGACTTAGTAAACTCCCGTCGTGTTCACGCTCGAAAGTGCCCGACCTGCACCATTTCCGAAGTTTGAAATATTATATCCTTATATATAGAGGATAACATTAATTGAAAAAAAAGTAAAGCGCGGAGCTTTATTAAATAGACAAATTTTTCAAATAGCGTTAAAATAGAATTATGAAATATTTGTTTGCATCCGATATACACGGCTCAGTTGCGGATATGCGGCGACTGGTTGATATAATTAAGGAAGAAAAGCCCGATAAGGCGATATTTTTGGGCGACTTTTGCGGTATTGGCGATACAGCCGACATGTGCGAAGCGTTCCGAAACATAAAGTGTAAATTATCTTACGTAAGGGGCAACTGCGACGATAGCGGCAAGCTTTTATTGTACGGCGTAAGGGCGTCGACGACCGAGCTTACCGAAAGTATCGCCGGCAGGAAGATTTTTTGCTGTCACGGATATCAGTACGACCGTTATCTGCTTCCCGACGGGCTTAAAAGGGGCGATATTTTCGTTTACGGGCATTTACACGTGCCGAGCATAGAGGAAAAGGACGGAATAATCGTCGTAAACGACGGCAGTATGGCGCGTCCGCGCGGCGGCTTCGAGAAGACCTACGCGATAATAGACGACGACGGCGCGTATATAAAAGACGCGGGTTGCGGCTTCGTTATTTTCAGGAAACTGTTTTTGTATGACTAAGCGGAAAGAGTTGTTTGCTAAGCTTTTATTACTCGTCACAACGATTATTTGGGGCAGCTCGTTTTTTATACTAAAAAACACTCTCGACGCACTTCCGACGTTCTTTACTCTTGCGGTAAGGTTCTCTTTCGGCGCGCTGATAATCGGCGCCGTCTTTATCAAAAAACTTATTAAAACCAATTTGCAAACGGTATTGCACGGCGCAATCTTAGGCGCGGGGCTCGCCGCGGCGTACGCATTGCAAACGCTGGGTTTAAAGGAAACGACTCCCTCAAAGAACGCGTTTTTAACCACCGTATACGTCATACTGGTGCCGTTCGCAAGCTGGGTCGCGTTCAAGGAAAAACCGCGCATTAACAATATAGTTGCCGCCGTACTGTGTATTTTGGGCATAGGACTGGTGTCGCTGAACGGCGGGTTTCACGTGGAACGAGGGGATATTCTGACGCTTTTTTCGGGCGTTTTTTTCATGCTTCAAATAATTTTTATCAAAAAATTCCGCGGTGACGACGCGGGACCGCTTTTGTTTTTCGAACTATTAACCGTGTCGGTCGCGTTTTGGATAGTGTCGCTTGCGGCGGAAGGAACGCAGGTACAAATGGGAAAAGAACAGTGGCTGCCGATACTGTATCTCGGCGTTATCGCTACGGGCGCGGCGCAGCTTATGCAACTTGCGGGACAAAGGAATACGTCGCCGTCTTCGGCGGCATTGATACTTAGTTTGGAATCGGTTTTCGGCGTTATTTTCAGTATAATATTTTACCGCGAGAGCGTTACCGGCAGGCTTTGGGCAGGATTCGCGGTTATTTTCGCGGCAATTTTGATAAGTGAGTTGAACTGGACCGAGATTTGGAGTAAAATAAAAGAAAGGGGAAAACAGGAGGAGAGATGATTAAACACGTTGTTTTTTTTAAGTTGGAAAAGTACGACCGCGCCGTTTGCGAAAAGGCGAAAGAGCTTATGCTCGGAATGAAAGGGCGAGTGCCCGAGGTTCATAACGTCGAAGTGCATCTCGACCAGTTGCATACGGTCAGGAGTTACGACATTATGCTCGTCGTCACCTTGCGCGACTGGAAAGAGCTCGATGAGTACCAGTTCGACAAGTACCATTGCGGTATCGTCAAGAAATTTATTTATCCCATAAGCAAAACGATGGCGACGATAGATTACGAAGTTTAGAGAGAGGTTGCCGATGGCGAAAAAGAAACAAGAGAGGCAAGTGGGCGGGAAGCCCGTAAACGGCGCGACGGAGACTAATGGCGTGAGCGTGGCGGAAAAGATAAAAAAGCCGCTCGCCAAACGGTGGCAGTTTTGGACTGTGACGGCGGTCGTTGCCGTCGCGGTTATTTTGGCGCTCGTCACGGTTTGCGATTATACGATACTGGCTGCGTGTATAAAGACCGCGTGTAGACCGAAAGATATGAGCACGCCCGAAAATTATTCGCAAATTGTCGAGGAAACCTCCGCGGAATACGATTTGTCGTACGAAAGCAAGTGGGAGAATGGATATTTCGATTTGTATTATCCCAAAGGCGCGAGCACGCCGCAGCCGACTTTGATATATATTCACGGCGGCTACTACTTGGGCGGCGATAAAAAATCGGCGGAAAGCTACTGCCGTACCGTCGCGCAGGCGGGATTTACCGTAGTCAGTTTAAATTACGCTCTTGCGCCCAAATACAAGTATCCAATACAGCTAAGGCAGGCGAACGAGGCGATAGGGTATATCGTCGAGCATGCCGAGGACTTTAACGTCGACGCGGAGCAAATTTTTATCGGCGGCGACAGCGCGGGCGGACACCTTGCGGGAGAGCTCGGCGCGTTTTATACAAACCCCGATTTTGCAACGGGGATTGGCTTTAAACCGACGTTGGACGCGGACAGTATTATGGGCGTTTTGCTATTGTGCGGCTTCTATAATATGGATACCGTAGGGGAGTGCAAATTTCCGTTTTTCAACACTGCGATGTGGGCGTTGACCGACGTCAGGGACTATCGAAAGTATTCGCGAGTCGACGAGATGAGCGTTGTAAAACAGGTGACAAAAGATTATCCCGACGCGTTTTTGACCTGCGGTGCGGACGATCCGTTCTATTCGCAGGCGAAAGAACTGGCGGAAGTTTTTGACGAAAACGGCGTAAAATACGAAGCTTATTTGCCGAGCAGCGCCGAACACAAGTTAAAACACGAGTATCAAAGGGATTTTTCTTTGCCCGAATGCAACGAGGCGATGGACAGGGCGATAAGCTTTATGCGCGCGCGTTCCTCTTTTAAAGAAGTGCCGATGAACGTTAAAGCGATTTTCGCTCTCGACACGGGCGACGCTTTCGTCGTTCGGCTTTTCCCTCAATACGCGCCCGAAACCGTGGCAAACTTTATAAAGTACGCCGAAGAGGGGTTTTATGACGGGACGGTTTTCCATAGAGTTATCACGGGAGTGCTCCAAGGCGGCGGGTACGTTGAAGACGAAGACGGCACGCTCTTTGCCAAAAGGGCGTCTCACGATCCGATAAAGGGCGAGTTTTCCGAAAACGGCTTTACCCGCAACACTCTCAAACATATCGAGGGCACCATCAGCATGGCGAGAACGAACGAGCCCGACAGCGCGACGAGCCAGTTCTTCTTTTGCTCGGAAGAGATGTCGTATTTCGACGGCAAGTATGCGGCGTTCGGACAGATAATCGAGGGCGGCGACAATCTAAAAGCGCTCACCGAAGCGGAACTTGTCGAAGGAACCGACCGTCCGAAGGAGCCTGTAAAACTGCTGAGCGTAAGAATAGTGTACGGAGACGAAGAATGAAAATTTCCACCAAAGGAAGATACGCGTTAAGAGTTATGATTTACCTTGCGCAAAACAACGATAAAGGGTTCATCTCCCTGCAAGAGGTCGCGAAAGCGGAGGACATTTCTCTCAAATACTTAGAGGCGCTTATGTCGCCCCTCGTTGCGGCGCAGCTTATTGAGAGCGTAAGAGGAAAGTTCGGCGGTTACCGTTTGGCTGAAAAGCCCGAGGATATAACCGCAGGGAAAATTTTAAAAGCCGTTTGCGGCGATTTGTCGCCCGTTGCGTGCCTCGAAAAAAACGCGCCGCCGTGCCCGAGAGCCGATATTTGCAAAACGCTGTCCTTTTGGAAAGGGCTGGATAAAGCTATCGATACCTATTTGGAAGGGAAAACCCTCGCGGAATTCATTTAAGGAGCGGACAAAATCGAGCGCTTTACGTTCTCAAAACGAAAGAACGTCTGCGTTCCGAAAATGCTTAATGCCGTAAACGGCGGATAATAAATAAATTTCGAGGGCTTTCCAAAAAGTCTTTTTTACCGCAACAGGGGTATCCCCGCCGCGCCCCGCTTTTCGGGAAAAATCCCTTAATTCTGTCCGCTCCCGTTCAGCATAAGAGCGAAGCGGAAAAAATTTTTATCAATACACTAATTCCTATTGACTTTATAGGAATTAAGTGATATGATATAGAAAAATTCGTAATGCGGAGGCTTTTATGGCACAAATAAACGAAAAAGAATATAGATTTGAAACAAGGCAATTACACGTCGGGCAAGAGAGTCCGGATATTGCGACGGACGCGCGCGCGGTGCCTATATATATGACGACGTCGTACGTTTTTAAGGACGGAGCTACGGCGGCGGGTCGGTTTGCGCTGACCGAAGGCGGAAACATTTATACAAGACTTATGAACCCGACGAGCGACGTTTTCGAAAAGAGGATTGCGAGTTTGGAAGGGGGCGTTGCGGCGCTTGCGACGGCTTCGGGCGCTGCGGCAATCGATTATGCGGTGAGAAACATAGTAAGAGCGGGCGAGAATATCGTTAGCGGAAAGAACCTCTACGGCGGTTCGTACAATTTGTTTGCGCACACCTTTGCCGACAGCGGGATAGGCGCGAAATTCGTTGACGAGAGCGACCCCGAAAACGTGGCAAAGGCGATAGACGACAAGACGAGGGCTGTCTATATCGAGAGTTTGGGGAACCCAAACAGCGACGTTTGCGACGTTGACGCGATAGCGAAAATTGCGCACGACGCGGGCGTTCCGCTTATCGTAGACAACACGTTTGCTACGCCGTATCTGTTCAGACCAATAGAGCACGGCGCGGATATAGTGGTACATTCCGCGACCAAATTTATCGGCGGGCACGGCACGGCAATGGGCGGCGTAGTTATCGACGCGGGAAAATTCGACTGGAATAACGGCAAGTTCACCGGATTATCCGAGCCCAACCCGTCCTATCACGGTATTAAATTTACGGAAGCTTGCGGAAACCTCGCATATATTTTAAAATTGCGTACGACTTTAATGCGCGACAGCGGCGCGACGATTTCGCCGTTTAACAGCTTTTTACTTTTGCAAGGACTGGAAACTCTGTCGCTCAGAGTGGAAAGGCACGTCGAAAACGCGTTGAAAGTCGTGGCATTTTTACAAAATCATCCACAGGTCGAAAAAGTAAATCATCCGTCGGTTGCGGGAAGACGAGACAACGCGCTTTATAAAAAATATTATCCCAACGGCGGCGGTTCGATATTCACGTTCGAGATAAAGGGCGACGCGGAAACGGCTAAGAAATTTACCGAGAAACTGAAACTGTTTTCCTTGCTTGCCAACGTCGCGGACGCGAAAAGCTTGGTCATTCACCCTGCGTCGACCACGCATTCGCAAATGTCGGAAGAGGAATTGAGAGAGTGCGGCATTAATCCGAATACGGTTAGGCTTTCGATAGGAACCGAGCATATAGACGATATTATAGACGATTTGAAACAGGCGTTCGAGGAGGTAAAATAGACTATGTTAGTACGTTCGTCAAGCGAATTGATAGGCAATACGCCGCTTTTGGAACTGGTAAATTACGGCAAAAAACACGAATTAGGCGCGAAAATTTTTGCAAAACTGGAATTTCTCAACCCCGCGGGTTCGATAAAGGACAGAGTAGGATTGGCGATGATAGAGGACGCCGAAAAAAGAGGGCTTTTGAAAGCGGGCGGGTCTATTGTAGAGCCGACCAGCGGCAACACGGGAATAGGAATTGCGGCAGTTGCGGCGGTAAAGGGGTATAAGGCAATATTCACAATGCCCGAAACCATGTCGGTCGAAAGACGCGCGTTATTGAAAGCTTACGGCGCAGAGGTCGTGTTGACGGAAGGCGCAAAGGGCATGAAAGGCGCGATAGCGAAAGCCGAACAAATACGCGACGAGGAAGGCGCGGTTTATTTGGGACAATTCGACAACCCCGCCAATCCGCAAAAACACTACGAAACGACGGGGCCCGAAATTTGGGCGGATACGCAGGGAAAAGTGGATATATTCGTTTCGGCAGTCGGCACGGGCGGCACGGTAACTGGAGCGGGAAAGTATCTTAAAGAAAAAAATCCCAACGTAAAAATCGTCGCGGTAGAACCGGTAAATTCCCCCGTACTGTCGGGCGGGAACCCCGGACCGCATAAAATTCAAGGTATCGGCGCAGGGTTCGTGCCGTCGATATGCGACGTA
This sequence comes from uncultured Christensenella sp., assembly GCA_964450015.1. Lineage (GTDB taxonomy): Bacteria > Bacillota > Clostridia > Christensenellales > DTU072 > CAG-1782. The sequence goes on from CAYVEU010000059.1 coordinate 7,139, forward strand.
AAACTATTCGACGAAATAATAACCGTTTCCGACGACGCGGCGTTTGAGACGGGCAGGGAGTTCGGAAAAACCGAGGGCGTTTTAACGGGAATATCTTCCGGCGCGGCGCTTTATGCGGCGACCGTGCTTGCAAAACGCGGGGAAAACGCGGGGAAGAACATAGTAGTTATACTGCCCGATTCGGGTGACCGTTACCTTAGTACTCCGTTATATGCGGCGGATTAAAGGGCTCTTTACGCGGCAAAACGGGAATAATCGCATATCTAAAATAGGCGTATTCGATAAAGCTGAGGATAAGAAAGGAGATAAAGGCTTTTATTTTATTTAACTTTTCAAAAATCGGAAACGATTATTTTCGATTTTTGCCAGCAAGGGGATTGGGTGCGCAAGCCCCAAAAGCATAGCCCAAGAACAATGCTTATTTTCAAACTAAGAAAAGAAACGCGGACTGCGTTTCTTCCTTGTAAGTCGGACTTGCGCGGAGAATAAAATTTATCCGCGCGTCGGGTTTACACGACCGCGAGTAAATTTCCGCGCAACGAATGGTCCGAAGTATAGCGTCTTAATATCCCGACCCCGGAATCTTCTCCAAGAGATACCTATAAATCAATCCCATTTTCTCTTCGAAAAAGGTATACGTGCTTTCGAATGTGTTGTCGTAATAATTTGACGGGTCGTACCAAGTTTTGGCTTCGTGAAAGCGGTCGATAATGTGTTGAGCTTCCCATTCTATACCGTGGTTGACGTCGCGCCAAGTTTTTTCCAACGTTTTTCCGAAAGCTTCACCTTCCGCAAAAGCTTTTTTATCACGGCTTTTGAGTTTGGCGAGAATGGCGTTTGCCTGCGAGGCTATTGACTTTAAGTAACTTTGCGTATAATTGTTTGCCATAATAATTCCTTATTTTCTCATATTTTCTATTATAATTTTGAATATAGCTCCGCCGCGGTCCTCTATGGTTTTAACCATATCGTCAAACGCCGAGGTTTTGTTGAAAAGCTGATAGTCGACGTTTCTTTTAAACGCGTAGTTTTCTATTTCAATCCCCAAATCCATTATTTTGGAGTTTATTCCGCCCCATTGGTTTTTTATGAGCTTGCCTGCATACGCCGCGAGGTCGAAAGCGCTTTTCGAACGCTTTTGGCAAGCGTCTCTAACCTCCTTTAACACTACGGCGAGGGTTTTAAGATACGTTTCGGTGTACGCGCCTTTGGAATTTTCAAATTCTTTTATCGTCATTTTTTGCCCCTTAAATATTTATGGTTTTATTTTATATCTTAATAAATTATGTTGTCAAGGCATTTTAAATTACGTAGTAATCTAGGTCGAAACCGGCCCCCGACTTATACAAAAATTCGATTATATCGTTATCCAACGAAAGTATTTGACGCGGGTAATTGCCGTCTTTCGAAATATACGGAACGACTTCCAAAGTCGCCGTTGCGCCGAACAGTTTTTGCAAAGTTTTTAATTTTTCCTCTTTGCCGAAAAGCGACGTCAAAGAAACTCGTATCATAACGTTGACGTCCACGTCGTAAACGTCGTTAAACCCAATATAAAAGCCGTGTTCGCTCTCGCCGATATCGCAGGCAATCCCCGTCAGATACTCTTTGACGGCGGCGCGACGTTGCTCGTCGCAGATAACGTAAAAATAGGTTCTGCAAGAATTTTTATTCATTAAACAATCCCTCGTAGCGGTCGTCGTGCCGTAAACGCGATTTAAGATACTCGTAATTTTTCCTATCCCAAGACCTGTCCGAAATCAACGCTTTGAGACCCTCTGTAAATATTTTGGAATCCCAAACTTTTCGTTCTATAAATTCACATAAAGTCGAATCCGAACGGATTGCGCGGACCGCGAAATCTATATCCAGCTTTATTTTTCCTTTGGCGTAGCGGTAGACGTAAGGGTGAATTGCAAAAAGCCGCTCGATCAACGCTCTGTTCTCGCGCATGGCTCTCGGCGCGTAGGCAAGGCAGGACGGGTTTATATCAAGCAGTTTTAAAATAAAATTTTCGTCGGTGCGCAAACGGTACGACGCGTATTCGAAAGCGCGGTAGGTGTTCGATGCGGCGGCAAGAACAACGTCCTCGTCGTCTCGGAAATTATCCCCGACGAACTTTAACGTTCTGCCGTCGGTTTGTATCGCTGCAAGCACAAAATCTTTGTCGTTGTTAAATGCGAAATTCCCGGCAATCCTTATATGCTCGGCAACCTCGTAATTTTGCTTAATCGCGGTGAGTATGAGTTGTTTTTCTCCGTCGGAAAAGGGCGTCGCCCAGTCGAAATCGATTTGTTTTAAAAAGCTGCCGTTCAACGTCAACAGCTTTTGCATAAATTCGAAGTCGGCTTTTAATTCGGACGGCAATTTAAGATAAAAGTAAAAAGACGGAGAACCGCATTGTTTAGCGGCGGCTAAAATAAGTTCTTTATCCCGTTGCAATTCTTCGGGTGCCAAGGCAAGCGTCATTCCGTTTATTTTAACGGCTTTTTCGACAAATTCTCGGTCGCAAAAGTATTCTTTGGGGATATTCGACGGGACGGAAACGACCCGTTTTATATAAATTTTGCCCGCGCGTTTCGTTGCAAAACAGTCGTGCTCGGCTTGAAAAGCGATATATTCCAGTGCTTCTTCCTTAGTCATCTTTATTGCCGGTTTTGAGTTTTGCAAGCATACTATCGAATTTTTCTTCGGTCGTAAACTTGTGTACGGCGCGAAGTTCCGGGTTCCAGCCGTAGGGGACGAGCTTTTCGTATGTGCGCCGTTCGATATAGTCCTCTATCCTTTCGCTTGCGCTTCCCGCGCGGTGGTAGTCGTATCCGCCGGTTAAAAATTCTTCCGTAAACGTTTCCATGCGTTCACCCTGCGGATAGGTCGGTTTTACGTCGGTTTCGAGATAAATTCCCAAATTGCAGCACCCTCTGAAAGCGTCTTCTTCGATAGTTTCCACGGTGTCGGGGATAAATATTTTTCTGAGCTTTTTGCAATTTTTAAACGCGCTTTTGCCGATAAACGTCACTGTTTTCGGGATTTTAACGAAAACGAGGTCGCAGTCGGAAAAAGCGTCCTCTTCGATGCGGGTTATACCCGACGGCAGGTTTATTTTTTTCAGCGCGGTGCCGCAAAACGCGCTTTCGCCGATGGCTTTGACGGTCGAGGGCAAAACCACCGTTTCCAAAAACGCCGCGCCCATAAACGCGCGCGCGCCGATAGTTTCTACGCCTTCGGGCAAGGTTACGGACGTAACGCCGCTTGCAAGAAAGCAGCCGTTGCCGACGGTTTTTACCCCGTAAGGGACGTTGACGACGCCGCCTCGCGCGGCGAACGCGCCTGCGTCGGCGCAGGCGTTGACGAATCGATTCAACCTGTATTCCGGATACGTCCCGTCGAAATCGAAGATTTTAATGCCGTTTCTTAGCCAATTTGCGATTTTTAAGTATTTTTCCTCTTGTCCTTTCGGAACGCCGTATCCGGCGGCGTATAAGAGCCCAAGCTCGGATTGAGCATAGCGAACGCCTGCCGAAGCGACTTTTTCGTAGTATTTAACCGCCTTTTCGACATTCGTTTCCACGGCTATGCCTTTTTGGTAGAAGGTTGCCAGTTTATGGATAGAGAAAAGTTCGCCCGTTTCCGCGGCTTTCGAGTAGTTTTCAAACGCTTTTTCGAAGTTTTGCTCGGCTCCCTGCCCGAGTTCGTAGCAAATTCCCAAGTACTTGTATCCGAGTTCCAACCCGTCGTCGGCGAGTTTTCGGCTCATCGCGAACACTTCGGCGAATTTTTTATCGACGTAAAGCTCGTCCAGTTCCCTTTGCAGCTTGTCAAGAGCGAAATCATCCATAGTCGTTATCTGTTTCCTTACTATATGTTACGCGTATGCGAGCGTAAAGACTTTTTTCGGTTGCGTATTTTTCGCTTCCGTGATATTATTGTACTATGAAAAACGGCAAAAACAAGCATAAATTTTTAGTTTTTGGAAAAATGCAAGGAATTTATTTGCGAAATCGCGCCGTTTGAAAAGAAAGAAATTAATTTTTTAAAATGTTCGATAAATATTTGACAAGCCGTCAAATTGGTGGTATCATATTCAAGCATATATAACGGAGCCTTTGCGGGGGTATAGCTCAGCTGGGAGAGCACCTGCCTTGCAAGCAGGGGGTCAGCGGTTCGATCCCGCTTATCTCCACCATTAACGAGAAAAGCCTCGTTTGTATGCAAAAAACTTATAGGCTGATAGCTCAGCAGGTTAGAGCACGCGCCTGATAAGCGCGAGGTCGGTGGTTCGAGCCCACTTCAGCCTACCAATCGACTGTGGTCGATAATCTTGTACATTGACAACTGCATAGTTTTTTCTTAAAGAAATTAAGGAAGACGAGAA